>JBQCJB010000207.1:0-2529 GCA_051953155.1 Aureliella sp.
CCATGCGGGCGCTGCTCATCTATGTGGCCGGCGTGGTCATCGTGCGTCTGGGCAAGAGCCGCTTGATAAGCCGGGCAACGCCGCTGGACGTGATCCTGGCGTTTATCCTCGGGTCGCTGCTCAGCCGCGGAATTACGGGGCACGCGCCCCTATCGCACACAATCGTGGCCTCCGCCGCCCTGGTGCTGATCCACTATGTGTTCACCGCGCTGGCGTGCCGCAACCGGCGCTTCGAATCTATGATCAAAGGTCACCAATACCCGCTGGTCGTCGACGGCGACATTCATCGTGAGAACATGCGCCACTCGCACGTCTCTGACGACGACCTGCGTGAAGCCGCCCGCATGAACGGCGTGGCCGACCTCACCGATGTCGCCCAGGCATACAAAGAGCGCAGCGGCGAAGTCAGCATCATCAAACGCTCCAGCTAAAGCCACCGCCGCACGGAGCGCAGCCGGGCATGGTCCGACGCCGATGTTTGCCCGGGCGCGGGCAAACGCCGAGGTCAATCGCGGGTCCGTTTCAGCTCCATTCGGCAATCGGGATCCAGCGGCACGGGTTTGCCGACCTGATCGACGGGATGAGTGAACAGATATTGCCACACGCTCTCGTGGGCCAACTTGTCGTCTGCGCCCTTGATGGCCGACCGCCCAGGGACCACGGCGCCGTGTGCCCGGTCGGGGTTGTTGCCGACCTCTCCGGTCGTAATCAGCCGCCGCGAGTTTTCATAAGGCGGTGCCACCTGGTCGACATTGACCACCGGCCCGAACTCCGCCAGGCCCAGCATCTGCCACGAGCGGCAGTAATGATCTCCGGTCCAGCCGCCATCGAGCACATGCGTAAAACCGAAGTAGCGATTCGGTGGCGTCGCTGATTCGAAACCATGCCATGATTCGTACTGGTCGCGCGGCCCGGAGAACATGACGACGCGGGCCACTTTCTGATGCTTGGCAAAGCGAGCCGCCGTGGTCGAACCGTGCGAAATGCCCGACACGATCACCTTGTCCCACTGCAATCCGTTTCCGTCGGCTGAAAGGAACTGCTCCCACTTGCCTTCCGGATTCTCTTTGGCCAGCCACTTGACCAGTTGCAGCGAGCGTTCCATCATGCCGTCGGGCTTGGGGATATCGACCAGCGGACTATGGTCTTCGCCCGTGGCCGCCTCGAGGCGAATCTTGCCGAGACTCACTCCATCGTCGCGTTCTTTGCCTGGGATCTTGCCGAACCAGCCATTGGCATAGTGGACTTGAATCCCGTGCAGTCCGTAGCTGGAGATGCGCTCGAACAATCCTTGATTGTGCCCCATCAACCAAATGACCAGTTGGCCTTTGGAAGGCACGCGCGTATCGACGACCGCATGCTGCACATCCAGCGGCTTGCCCTTGTCGTCGGTGAAGCGAAAGCCGATCTCGGGATGTTCCTTGGCGCGGGGATCGATCTGGCTGGCCCGCGCCGTCAGCTCGAAGCGCTGGCCGCCGGCAACGCCCTGCGCCGCGCAAGGGCTCGTCGCCGCCCACAGGGCGAGCAGAGAAATCGCCAAAGACCGGGTAACGACGCCGAAGGATTCCGTGCGCATAATAGTCGCCAAGTTAACCTCTCGCAGCGAGTGTGTGTCCGCTAGATTCGAGAGCCGCGACCGGCCGCCCTCTCGCTTTTGGCGTAATGTAAACCGAGCCGCCGCGGCAAGCAAACCAGCCCGCCGCTCAGGCGCTTGTGCGCGAGGGGCGATTTCTCTCTTTCAGCAGCTAAGGACAATGCAGCCATGGGGACCGACGCCACCGATTCCGCGGGTCAGCAAGCTCGCGAGATCAATCGCCAAGCTCGACGCTTGACTCACGGCGAACTGCTGGAGCTGCGGCGTTGGAACACACCCACGATCTACAACGGCTGGGAACAGATCACCCGCCACGACCCGGCCAGAGATGGCTTCAACCTCGAAGAGCTGACCGACTTTATGCCGCAGATGGGCGCCATGGTCGGCCACGCAGTCACCTTGGTATGCGAACCTGGAAACCGCGAGCATCGCGCCCATCCCAACGCCTGGAACGATTACCGCGCCTATGTCGCCAGCGTTCCGGGTCCGAAAATTGTTGTCGTGCAAGATTTGAACAAACCGAATTTCGTCGGTTCGTTTTGGGGTGAAGTCAACGCCAATGTGCACCGCGCTCTTGGCTGCGTGGGCACGATCACCGATGGCTGTATCCGCGACGTCGACGATATGTGCTACGCGGGCTTTAAAGCGCTCGCCAAACGATTGTGCGTGGGCCATGCCCACTCATGTCCGGTGCGCTGGGGATGCCCGGTCGAAGTGGCCGGCCGCATCGTCGAGCCCGGGCAACTGGTCCATGCCGACAAGCACGGCTTTCTGGTCATCCCGCAGGAGGACGAAGCCCAGTTGCTCGACGCAGCTCGTTTCATGGACAGCAACGAGTGCCAGACCATCATCGCAGCCGCTCGCCAAGCGGCTGGCCTGCCGCTGGAGGAAGTCGTCGAGCGCCTCGCCGCCGCCAGCCGCCAATTCCGAGCCAA
>JBQCJB010000208.1:0-2367 GCA_051953155.1 Aureliella sp.
CGCACTTCGAAACCTTCGATCCCAAGCCCGAGGCGCCGCTGGAGATTCGGGGCGAATTTCGCCCGATCTCGACCAAGGTGCCCGGCATTCAAATCTGCGAGCATATGCCAAAGCTGGCGGCCATCGCCGATAAATACGCGCTCGTGCGTTCGGTCTGCCACAACCAAGGCAACCACGGTGCGGGCAACCATTACATGATGACCGGCGCCCCGCCGCGCATTCCAGTCGGCTGCGGTGCGTTTGTCAGCTTTCACCCCAGCATGGGTTCGGTCGCTACCTACGAACGCGCCGCACCGCATGGTTTGCCGGGCTATTTTTCCATGCCGAGCATGTCGCGCTCAGGCGGTCCGAATTTCCTCGGCGCCAAGTATGCGCCGTTTGTCGTTTCCGACGATCCGAGCCGCGAGGGGTTCCGCGTACGGGATGTTGCCCTGCCGCGAGGGCTCAAGGAAGACCGCTTCGAGCAGCGCCAGTCGATGCGCAAACTGGTCGACCGCCTGCCGCGCATCGACGATCCGGTCGCCGGCGATCCGGTGCGAACGATCGACGAATACTATCAGCAAGGCTACGACTTGATTACGACGCCGGAAGCCCAGAAGGCCTTCGACGTCGCCAGCGAACCCGACGCGGTCCGCGATGCCTACGGCCGCAACAGCTTTGGCCAACGAGCCCTCTTGGCCCGCCGCTTGATCGAAGCCGGCGTCCCGTTCGTCACGCTCTACGATGGCGGCTGGGATCACCACTCCGATCTGTTCAACGCCCTGACCAAACGGCTGCCCAGCTGGGACAACACCGTGGCCACGCTCATCAGCGATCTGGACCAGCGCGGTTTGCTGGAATCGACCATGGTGATCGCCCTGGGCGAGTTCGGGCGCACGCCTAAGATCAGCACCCTGTCCGGACAAACGAAAGCCGGTCGGGATCACTGGGCCAATGCGATGTCGATCCTGTTCGCCGGCGGAGGCACGCCAGGCGGGCAAGTCATCGGCGCGACCGACCGGCAGGGACACTCCGCCGTCGAACGCGTGCTGTCACCGGAGAACTTTGTGTCGACCGTGTATACGAAGATGGGCATCGATCCGAACAAGTACTACTTCACTCCCGAAGGTCGGCCGGTCCACCTGGTCAGCGATCCGGCCCCCATCCACGAACTCATGGGCTGATCGACACAAGTGAACACCTTCAATCGGACCGGCTGCCGGCTCGCGCCCGCGGCTCTGGCATTGGTCGCGCTCGTTCAGGGACAGCCAACACTCGCCGACGGGCCAGCGTTGAAAAGGCCCTTTCCGGCCGGGGCTCAGCGCGGAGCCTCCGTGGAAGTCGCCGCGTTGGGCGATGCCGCGAAGTGGCCGGTGAATGTTTGGTGCGACGATCCCGGTGTCCGCTGGGAACCGCTGGCCGACAAGGGCAAGTTCCGCGTCACCGTCGCCGCCGACGCAGCCCTTGGCGGACACGCCATCCGTTTCTATGACGCCGACAACTCCACCAATGCTCTGCCGTTTGTCATCGGTGCGATTCCCGAACTGAGCGAACAGGAACCCAACGATCAGCTCGACAAAGTCCAGGTAATCGCCGACTTGCCGAAACTGGTCAACGGTGTCCTTGAAAAACGCGGCGAGGTCGATGCCTTTGCGGTCGATCTCGTTTCCGGCCAGACGCTGGTTGCGGCAGTCGACGCGCAGCAAAGCCTGCGGTCGCCGGTCGATGCGACTTTGCAGATCGTCAGCGCGCGCGGCAACGTGCTGGCCCAGAATCTAGACAGCGTCGGGCTCGATCCTCGAATCGTCTTCATCGCGCCGCGCGACGGACGGTATTATGTGCGCCTGTTCGGATTTCCCGAAACGCCCGACAGCACGATCGGCTTTGCCGGTGGCGAATCGTTTGTCTACCGCCTGACATTGTCGCACGGTGGATTCTTGCTGGGAGCCCGCCCGCTGGCGGTCTCCGCAAGCGAGGAAACGCAACTGGAATTGATCGGCGTCGGGCTGCCGCAGCCCCGCGTTGCGGTCACCGTGCCGGCAGGACGCGAGCAACCGACCTGGCAGTTAACTGTCGACCGCGCAGCCAATGTCCTCGAATTGCCGATCCTGAATCTGCCGATCCTGGTCGAACAGGCGGCGGCTCAGGACGCCAGCGCCGCTGACACTCCGCCGCAAACCCTGCCGGTCCCCTGCTCCGTCACTGGCGTACTCGAGCGACCCGGGCAGGTCGACCGCTACCGCATTACGGCTCGCAAATCAGCCAAACTGTCGATCCACGTGTTTAGCCGCGAACTGGGCTATCCGACCGATGGCGTGCTGAGGATTCTGGACGCCGGCGGCAAGGAACTGGTGCGGGTCGACGATGTTCGAAAAGAGGTCGATGCCA
>JBQCJB010000209.1:0-2720 GCA_051953155.1 Aureliella sp.
GCTGGCAGCGCCATCTTCGCTGGCCGATAGCCATGGATCTGCACGTTCGGCAGTTAAACCTCCTCACCCAGTATGCCGCTCAGTTCGGCCTGGCGTCGCTCGACTCGACGCTACGAGCATGTGCCGAGCTTGGGCGTGAAGGGGCGATCGATATTGCCGTTCTGGGGCAGTTCAAATCTGGCAAGTCGACGCTGCTCAACACGCTGCTCGGGCAGCCATTGTTTCCCGTCGGCGTCTTGCCGGTTACCGCGGTCGTCACTCGCGTAAGTGCCGGATCAGAGCAACCCATTCGCGTCACGCACGTCGATGGCTCGGTTGAGCCGGCTGACTTCGCCCACCTGCCCGAGTTCGTGACCGAGGCTGGCAACCCCGACAATCGAAAGCAAGTGGCTTTGGTCGATTTGTTCCTGCCCGAGCTTAGCGCCTGGTCAGGCTTGCGTTTTGTCGATACGCCGGGACTGGGAAGCGTGTTCGCTCACAACACCGAGGCCACGCGGCAGTGGTTGCCCAGCGCGTCAGCGGCCCTCGTCGCAGTCAGTGCCGAAAGGCCTTTTTCCGAAGAAGACCGCAGCTTGGTAGCCGACGCGCACAAAACTGCCTCGCGAGTGGTGGTAGTCCTCACCAAAGTCGACCTGCTGCCAGTGAGTGCGCTCGTTGAAGTGACTCGATTTGTAGAGCGCGCGTTAGAGGAGCAATTCGGTGGCGAAATACCCGTGCTGCCCTTTTCGGCGCGCGTCGATACGCAGCGTTACGTGTCGCAGCTTCGCCAGCAGGTCATCGATCCGATCGTCGAAAATATCAGCGCCGAGCGAGAACGCTCATTGACGGTGAAGCTGGAGGCGGCCGCGGCCGCTTGCCAGAGCTATCTGAGGATCGCCTTGCAAGCGGCCGAGCGGAGTGACGACGAACGCGCCCGGATTCGCGACGCCATTTTTACCGAATCGGTGAGCGTATCGATGATTCGCGATGAGCTGGCCTCTGCAGAGCAGCGGGTGCGCAGGGGCACCAGGCCAACTTTCGAGTCCTTGTTTTTCGCTCAGTCGGGCGCCATCCAGCGCCGCGTGCGCGAGCATTTGGACGCTGAAAGCAGGCAGTGGCAAGGGAACTTGTTGCAGCAGGTCGAGCAGTATCGCGTATGGATGAGCGATGCGCTACGAAAGGAACTAGCCGATCTCTCGGGCGAGGCCCTACACTCAGCCAGCGACTTGCTGGCGCGCGCCGAGGTCCAATTCCGCCGTGTCCTCGAATCGTTCCGCGATCGAATCACTCGCAATATTCATCGAGAAACGGGCACTGCGGTTTCGTCCGTGTCTTGGGAGCCCAATCGCCCCGAACTTACCGTCATGCCGGTCTCCATCAGCCATCCGTTCATGACCAACTGGGAAGTGATCTGGTGGTTACTACCGATGCAATGGGTCGGCGGATTATTTCGCCGACAGCTGCTCCGAAGAGTACCTAGCGAGGTCGAGAAAAACCTTCACCGGCTTACCAGCGACTGGACGGCAGCCACGGATGCTGCTATTGCGGACTTGAGAACGCAGGCTCAAGCCTGGGTTGTAGCGGAGCTGGAAACGCTCACGCGGCTCATCAATCAGCAGTCAAGTGAGGCGGAGCGTTTGCGCGATGCGTTAGCCCGACTAGCCAGCGGCCGGTTTTGAGTATGACAATTCCGCCGCGCAGCCGGCCGTGGCTGAGGCGAGGACCGCTTCTCGGCTTTCTTCACGTCTATCCCACCGTCGAAGACGACATGATTTCGTCGAGGATCTTCAGGTCTCTCTGGATCGCGTCGCGGCTTTCTGAGGAGCTGCTGTTCTCACCTGTGTCGCGCTGTATTCGAGTCCGCAAAGCAGCGACTTGAGCTTCATAGGTCTGCTGGAGGCGCGTGGCGACGGTTTTCAGCCAAAGTTCCAGCGCCCGGTGGTGGTCGGCACTCGCCGAGTTCATGAGCGGGCCGAGTCGCTCGCGCAGCGACCGAGTGATCACCGAGCGTGCCATCGGGGGCGCGAGACTGCTCCACCAAGGAATTGCCGGCAGCACCGCCGAGTCCCATGCTGGTTCCTCGGGAGCAGGCAGGTTGTGCAACGAAAGATCTTCGATCGCGTCGGGATCGATTTCCGGTGCGCCGGAAACGGCATGGATCTGGCCAATCGTTTCGGAAAGCCGTGCCTTGGCTTCGACGGCGATTTTTCGAACCAGCTCCGAGCGGCTTTTGCAGTACCTGCTGGAGCGTACTGGAGAGAACGTCCTGCATGGACCCTTGGCTCGACGTTCCCATGACAAGCTTGCCAGCCACTTGCTCAATAACCTGTTCTTCGGCGGTTCTCAATTTGTCTCGCCAGCGGACCGTTTGGAAGTTCAATTCGCCAATCACGTCATCGCCGCGCGAAAGCAATTGACGCACTTGTTCGACATGCTCTTCGGCTGTGTTACCGATCGATGCCCGCTTATTCAAACGCGAGTCGAGTGTTGCGCGGACTGCTTCGACCAGTCGCAACGTTTTGCGGAAGAGCGATTGGGAAGCCAACTTCTGGCGGTCGCGCTGGTTCGGCATGACTTGCTGTTCGAACCATTGCTGCCACAGCGCCTCATAACCTTTCATGACGCTCACTGGGAAGACCTGCACCGCGTCTTGGAACCTCTCTGCCAATCGCTGGACTAGATAATCAACCATGCGTTTCTGATCGCCTGGAGACAAAAGGTCGACCTTGCTCAGCAGGACT
>JBQCJB010000210.1:0-5117 GCA_051953155.1 Aureliella sp.
TCGATCATTCTCACTTGGCAAACCAGCAGCATAACAAAGTTAGGCAGCCGGCACTGCATGGTACAATATCGCCATTCGCTTAGCTCGCTTTTAGAGAGTAGCGGCATCACAGATGCAGCCGAATTTTGGCGCCGTTCGCCACGTCCCTCCATGAAAGCATGCACCGCGAGCCTTCGGTATAATTGAAGATGTTCGCTGCGCTGCTTACCTGGGTGCACGTTGGCCAAGCGGTTTGCAGGCCTCTGCGGTGGACGGCATGTCGGCAGGTGCCAGCCCATGAACACATCGGCAACGAACAACATGATCGACCCAAGCCCTCACTCACGTGCTACTTCACCACCTGGCCAATCACTTCGGACCGGGTCATCGCTGGCGTTATCCGCATTGGCATAAGATGCTTCGACGAATCCTGTCATTGTTCAATCCGAACTTGAACCCTGAAACCGACGGTCGAGTCAAATGCTCTCAGTGTCGCAACAGAGTGCTAGCAAGCATTGCTGCAAGTAACGATGGACTGTGCGGAGTTTGTTACCGACGCAAGCACCCAAAACCGGAGCGTGATACGACCAAGCCATCGCCGTACCATCAAATGCTAGACACTCCCGTCGATCAACTTGACGACGGACAGAAACGAGACCAACTAGCCGGCGCGATCTCCTGGAAGAACGAGGCGAGAATCAATCAACTGCTCTCTGGCGACACAAGCTTCCTTTCCAAGCGAGCGAAATACAGCAGTGAGACATGGCTTTGCCAAGCAGTGAAAAGCAACTGTAGTATTGCTGTCTTGGACAGCCTGCTTGCTGCTGGGTGCGATCCTAACGGATACCTCAAATCCCCTAACGAATCGCGTCCCCTCGAGATTGCCGTCAGAGACGAGAGAATCGAAGCAATCAGATGGCTCCTTGCCCACGGAGCAGACCCGAACATAGGTCGACCGCTGGTGGCGGCAATCAATCACGAGAAATCGCCAGATCTCCAGCTTGCAATGCTAACTCTACTACTCGACGGCGGTGCGAACATCAATCAAACTTATCCTCTCTTCGGTGACGAAACAAAACGATTCAGTGTTTTGGATTGGGCTCTCTTGTATGGGATCTCCCAAGATGTCATAGAGTATCTTCGATCTCGTGGGGCGATTCATCATTGGACGGATGACAAAATCGTCGCAGCTCAGCGGGAACTGAAACCTCGTCGAATCGTACCATAGCGTAGAATTGCTGATAACACACGCATGCATCGAACCACGCGGCCGGGCGCTTTGGCAACGGCACATCACTTCGCGCGCACGGTGATTTGTGCCGTTACCCGACTCAAGGGATTGCACTCTCGCCGTATTGGCTCAACGCTTAGAAGTCATCGGTGACAGGAATTGGAAATCACATGTTTCGAACGCTTGCAATGTGCGTAATTACTGCTTCGTTCTGCACCGGATGTGACACTGCTCGACGACAGCAGCAAACTGAAAACGTTCGTAGTGCCTCAACTGCGGCAAAGCTGAAGCAGCTCGGCGAGGGCATGCACAACAACAGTTCCGGCGCCTCACCGGCTGACGGGTCTGCGAACGACTCGCGCTAGCACATGCCCTTCGGTCCGGCTCGTCATGAGCGTTCGCCGCGAAAGCAATCAGTGACATGCACCCTCTTATCGAACAGGCCAAAGTGTCGATACGTACGTGGTCGTCAGACGAGCCTCGCGATCTCGCAATCGCCGCTGCGACGCTTTTCCGCGAAATCCTGGACGTCGGTAACTTGCCGAACGAAGATCGTGATTGGCAACGATTGCGAGATTCGTTCGACATTGAGCACGGACAGCCGATCGGACCGACAATCGCAAATTGGGACGACCAATGTCGCTTGGGTAATTTCAACGTCTCGGACCGCAACGACTACGTTAAACTTGGAATTGTAACGTGGACCGTCAAAAAGCTCCTTAAACAATTCGGAATGCTTTCCGGCTTTACTGAACCGCCGATGCCGCTCGAGAGTTGGAAGGCGAACTTGGTCGACTGCCTGGACCGTTACGTCATCGTGAATCAGCAGCGAACCAGTCAGTGATCGGGAGAACCGACAACGCAGGTTTTGCAATCAGAGTCTGTCGGCGGCCGTCCGTTTCTCGAATCGATCACCGCGGCGGCCCGGTACTTTTGGTCGTTCTGTGGAAAGGCACAAACCCTGTGAATTCGCTCATTGTGCTGTATGCAACCGCCGCTTTGATGGCGTTCGTGGGTGCCGTTTGCGCGGTGTTGTGCGTCGCTTGGTCAATCCCGTCCTGGCGACGCCGGCTTGCGAGGAATGCAGTTGTCCCCAAAGCGCTTGGGTGTCCCGTAGCCGGAGGACTCACTGGCTGGCCCGCCCGTGTCGGCAGCGCCTTAGTCTCGACCGGAATTGCCTCGTGTGCCGTGGTCGGGTGGTACGGTTGTTACTGCGTATTCGCCTCGTTGATCGTCGGGTCTTGGTAGGGCGTGGATAGTCGATTGCAAAGCCGACCAGCCTTGTCACCGATGCAGCAACGCCAAAACCGCTGAACAATTCGATGAACCGCACACTTCAATAACTCTGCGTCAGCAAAGCGCCGTGGAACGAATCCGCCACTTGGGCGGGCACGCAACTTTCGAGTACCAAGTGGATTCAAACCGGAGGATCAAAAGCGCTCCGATGCCACCGAAGCATCTCCGGTGGTTGACGGGGCATGTGGTGATGTCAGACGTCGTCAGGGTAAGCTGGCATGATTCCCGCGCGGGCGTTTGGGATACCCAGGTATTGGCTGACTTGCCGAGGCTGAATGACTTGCGATTGAACATGCGCCAACTTGGCGACGACGGAATTCGACCACTTGCAACGCTGACACAGCTTCGTTGGCTCGACTTGTGGTGTAGTCAGCTTACCGGCCAAGCCATGCCTCACCTAGCGGGCTTGCACCAGTTGCAGACACTTGATCTGTGTTCCACGCAGGTGACTGACGAGGGATTAAGACATCTGCATTGGCTGACAAACCTCAGTCCTTAAAAGGAGTCGATCACCGATGAAGTCATACTCGCTTTTGACCCTTTTTCTTCTTGTCGTCATAGCCGCGCTATGCGCGTCCCAATACTCCATGTCGCGAAAGCTAGCAGACGCACGCTCGGAGGTTGATGTAATTCGGCGGAACTATGGCTACATTCGTACCGAGGACGAGCGCAAGGTCTACGTCTCGTCGATCGTCCAGCATCAGGGGAGTAATCGCGATTCGCTAAGAATCGTCGTGCCGCCGGGCCAACGATACTTTTTGCATCTTTCGGAAACGTCTGCTCGTTCGAGCCAGAGCCCACCGACGGCCAATCCACGGACAACCGTTGTACTTAACGGCTGGAAAGATGGTGCCGACGAAATCCTTTCGTACTCGATTGGCTGGCCGCCAGATAGCGAAATCCCGACACTGAGTGTGAGCACACAAACGGATCACTTCTATACTTATGTGCCGGACGATTGGCCCCGCGGAGTGCCCTTGTCCATCGATTCGCGCCTTGATGCGAACCCGCAGAAGGAATTTGCTCCTGATGAACCAATCGTCCTTGTGTTCGCCAGTGCGCCTTCGCTCGACCGGGGCGTAATGCTATGGCTTGAGCCTGAATCGAGACATCAGGCGCGAATGGATGCGCAAAGGAAAGCCACCGAACATTGATTCTGCGACCGACCCACATAGCCGGGTTGCCAGAAGTGGCCATGCGACCGTCCGCTTGAATGGCAGAAGTGATGTGGGATCGCGGCAAGGACTTGTTGGCGCTGGAGGCGGATTCGGCGTTGGCGTTTAGCTGAACACTGGAATTGCACGCCGGCGGCAGTTAAAGTCGAGACAAAGCATCGGCCACGGGAATTCAGGGACCACTGTATTGGCTCAAGCGAATAATCACAAATGATCGATCAACCCCGAAACGATCAGCTTGTCCAAGCCGCCGGTGCCGGCGACCTTGAAACCGTCGAACGATTGATCGAGGGCGGCGCCGATCCCAATAGCGTGGATGAGCATGGAATGGGTCCGCTACTGAACTTCCATCCGGAGGTGACGCGTTACCTGCTGCAACATGGCGCTGATCCCAATCGACAACGTAATGAGAACATCTCTCCAGTGATTGTTGCTGTTTGTCGCCATTTCGAGTGTCTGCAGCTGATGGTAGAGGCGGGAGCAAACGTTAACCGTGCAAGCGAGCACAACGGCGAAACGGCGCTGCACGGCGCCGTCGGCGGCAGTGACATTCGCACGGTCCGATTACTTCTCGGTCATGGCGCAAACCCCAACGCGCGAACGAAGCCCGGGATGAAGACGTTTGGACTATGGCGGGATGCGCGGGTGCGGGGTGAAACGCCATTGCACCGCGCGGCAGCGTGGGGCAGTCTCGAAGTCATCCAGTTGCTTTTGAACGCCGGCGGCGAACCGACAATTCGCGATGCCAACAAAGACACGCCGCTTAGCTGGGCCAGTTGGTACTTGCGCGATAAGTCCATTATCGACCAACTATCGTATGAAGGCGCTGGCGTTGGTCCGGACTTTCCACCAACTGGGTAAAGGCTAAGGGCGACGGAAGGCAGCGTGGCTGGTTGCCATTGAAACAGGCGGCGAGGAAATTGGTTGCAAATGCCAAACTCGAAAACGGGCGAACACAGCACGCCCGTATGCGCGACTGGCTCGCGTTAAACTAGTTCGGTTGTTGCCTGCCTAGTGTGAGATAGTCAATTGTTCAAAACGCCATTTGATTCGGCGAGGCACTCCTGGGGATTGCCTCTAATTGGCTTATGCGCCTTGCTGAGCGCCCTAACCTGCGGCGTACTTGCGAGCGGTCAAGCATTGGAACAGACGAAACGTCTCAGAGGCTTCACGGACGAAGATATGCTTCACTTACCTGCGGATTTGCAGGAGCTTTCTTTGCGCGGTAGCCGTGGCTATGGCCTCGACCAAGTTACCGACTTGGGTTTAGATTGCTTGAGCCGTTGTACTCAGCTACGGGTGCTTCACGCGGGGGGATTAGGGCTGACTGACCGCTGTCTCACTTCGATCTCTAAGCTGACCGGTCTTGAAGAACTCTCGCTGGATTCAAACTTGCTAACGGGGGAAAACCTGGATTGTCTTTGCTCACTGCCGCG
>JBQCJB010000211.1:0-7076 GCA_051953155.1 Aureliella sp.
CCGGTATGCGTTGGTGATGAGGTCCGGTGCCGGGGTCGCCATGACGGAGCGGGTTCGTGACAACGCTCATCGCCCAGCTCCTTTGCAGTAAAGCCTCGCGCAGCTCCGGAGCTACCTGATAACGCAATGCGCGTACGTCGCGGGCGATCTTAACCAGCTGTAATAAAATCGACGCAACCAGGATCAGCAGCGCGACCATCGCCAGCAGGAGGGCAAGTGGCATCGTCATGAAGAAACTCCTACGTCAGCAGAGGGGCAGTTGAGGCAGGGCGAACCGCAATTGTAACGCCTGGCGCGCGCAAGTTGCTAGCAACTTGAAAACGCTACCCGCATGCTTGCGACCGGACAGCGCGCTACGGCAGAGTCCGGGCCACGCGAAAACCGTTGAAGCTGTAACCGGTGTTCGACTGGTTATAGGGATGCGCGATGCGCATCGAAAGTTGCGAACCTTGGAAGGATCCGCCGCGGAGGATGTACACACTCTTGCCCGGCGCGGGTTGGCACCACTCCGACGCGCTGCCGGCCATATCGAACAGCCCCCAAGCGTTCGGCAGCAAGCTTCCAACTGGTTCGAGTTGGTTACTCGAGTTGATGACGTACAAGGCAAAGTTCGGCAAGTGCACAGGGTCCTGGCCTGAATACCAGACAGTCTTGGCTTCGGCCCGACAGGCGCACTCCCATTCGTCTTCGGTCAGCAAGCGGTAGCCGCTCCGAGCCCGAAGCTCGGGGGTCAGATGGACATCCTCGGCCTTGATCTGTCCCAAAGCTGGATAACACATCTGGCCCTCTTCGACTCCTTCCTGCTCACTCAACCAGCGGCAGAAGTTCATCGCATCGACCATGGAAACGCGGTTGGCCGGGCAAAGGTCGCTGGTGACGACATCGGTGGCGAACTTGGCGTCTGGCTTGAACAACACGTACTGCGTCATCGTGACTTCGTGGGCGCTGACGGCGAAACTATGTTCGAGCGTGCGCTCGGACAGTTTCTGTTCCATCTCATAGCCGCCGTCTCGCTGGACCGTGCCGACTACGTACTGTCGCGGGGCGCGGACGGTCAGCATGGTCTGGCCGATCGAATTGATCCACCAGTTGCGGGCGTCGTTGGAATCTTGTGCCGGCAACCGCGGCGAGCGAAGCTCGTGCTCGATTTCCGCCAGCAGCGATTGCCGGCCGTGGCGGCGCAGCAACCATTCGGCGGCGGCCCGCTCGCTGCCGCTCTGGGCAGTGCGCACGAGTTCTTCGAGCAGCGATTCCAAATGTTTCCGCTGGGGCGCCGGCCAATCGCCATCGGCGTACTTCTCTAGACTTAAGAGCAGCGCCTGACGCGCAGTCGGCTCGGAGCACTTTTGATACGCATCCATGATTAAACCAGGATCGACGCGAAATTCGCGCAGCTGCAGGATCACGGACGTTCGGATCGAAGGATCCGCCGGAGCGGCCAGCAGCGGCGTGACGGCCTCGACCTGTTGCAGATTCAGCAGCGTTACGATCGCATTGCGCAGCTTTACCCAATCGCTTTCGGGAATCAGCTGGGTCAAGTCCACCGAGGCCAGCACAGCTTTCAAGCGTTCGGCGATCGCCGGTCCATGCCGGGCGATGCCGACCGACAGCGTCGACCACTTGCTCGGTTCAGCTGCCAAGATCAGGTCGCACAGCAGTTCGGCGTCGGCGTAATGGGCTAGCCCGCGAGCGGCGACAGCCTGCGTCGAACTGAATGCCTTCTCATTTTCGAACCGGTCGCGCCAGTGCGGCAGGAGTTCGACTGCGACGGGCCGCAGCGATTCGATCCATTCATCCAGATACACGGGATTTTCAGCCATCAGCGACTGGACGACGACCGGCGCGATCGCTTGCCAACGTTCATTCTCCGGATCGATCGCCGCCAGGAGCACCGCAGCTCTCAGGCAGGCATGCGTCTCGGTCGCGGGCTCGCTGACGATCGACCAGAGCTGTCCGGCAACCGACTGGCCCAGCGGCAGGATGCGGTCGCGAATCTTGGCCAGCAATTGGTGGTCGGCTGCTTCGATACCGCTGACCAATTGCTCGACCCGCGGACTCGGCTCGCCGGAGAGTACATAGAGGGCCCGCAAGCGATCCGACGGTGGCCGTGCGGAGTCGTCGGCGATGCGATCCAACTGCGGCGCGGCCAAACCCTTTTCTTTTTCCAGTTGGGTTGCAATGCCGGGCAATTCGTCGACTTGAGCGACCAGCAGTTGGTCGACCAGACCGTTGACTCGCTCGCGACGCTGGACCATCTGCACCTGGCGATTAACCAGAAATGCCGATCCCACCAACAGGCCGAGCAGCAGGCAAGTCAGCGCGGTGCGCAGGCCGACGACCTTGTTGGCCACGGACATCATGTGCCGCTCCGACTCCGTCCAGTCGCCCGGCGATGTCCAGGTGACGATCGCCAGGTAATCGGCTAGCGTGGGCAGCTGACGATTCTCCGGTTTGGCATTCCATGAACTGGCTCGATCGGCCAGCGTCAATTCCGCGCGGCCTTTGCGAGTCTCCTTCTTCTTCCGCGTCAGCCATTCGCGGAGCAACGGCACGAGATAGTCGTGCGTCAACTGAAAGTATTTGTGTTGCAGAGTCGCGTCGTCATAGGCCACCGGGGTCGTGCTGGAGCCGTCGGGATGCTCCTGCGCATCGACCGCTGCGGGATCGGTGGGAGTGATCAAGCGGATTTCGCGATCCAGCAGTTGCATCAGCCCGTTGAAATCGTTGGGACGGTTGGCGTATCCGGACACTTCCAACAACTGCGTGTAGGAACGCATTTTGCCTTTGATGTCGGTGCCCACCTCTGGCAACAACGCGTTGAGCACGGCGCGGGCGGCAACTTGATGGTAACGATGCTCTGGCGATGCACTCGGCGAGTGGAAGGTCTCTTCGAAGAAGCGCACGCCGACACCTTTGGTGCCGCCAACTTGCTCCAGAGCGGCCGCCGTCCATGGTTTGTCCTTCACCATTTCCGCAAAGAGGGCCAGCCGCACGCAGACGACTTTGCCATCTTCCGATAGGCCTGCGATCGCGCGATCGAGGAAATCGCGCTGCGCCCTGTCGGGCTTGCTGCCGGCCGATGGGAGGGCTCCGAAGGCGCGGCCAAATGCTTCCAGCACTCGCCGCGCATGGCGTTGCGGAAATAGGTCGACCGCTCCGAGATTGTGGCCTTCGACCAACTGCACTTCCAGCTCGTGCATGAAACGCGTGGCGGCCATCCAGAAGTCGTCGCGGACCATCAGGATGCACTGGACGCGGCCGCCGTCGCACTGCCGCAGGGCTTGAACGAGTTCAGCGTCGGGCTCCGCGCGGTGCGCATGCAGCCACTGTTCGAACTGGTCGAGCACGATCAGAACCTTGCGGCCGTCGGTCAGCGTCTCATCGCGGCGGAGCTGAGCCAGCGCATCTTTCAGCGACGCCTCGGCCGGCAATTCCGGAAACCGCTTGCGCAGTCGCAGCAACAGTCGCGATTCGGTCTCCTCCGGCGCGGCCTCAACGTAAATCGCTTCGATCGAGGCGGACAATCGAGGCAGCAGGCCCGCCTTGACGAGCGAGGACTTACCGCAGCCCGAGGGCCCATAGATCAAGCCGACGCTGAAAGTCTGGTCGGAGTCGGATTCTTCGATGCGCAGCTTCCAGAAACGGATGCTCGGTGGCAGTCCATGACGATCGCGCGGGCCGGGCAACAATTCGAGAAAGAAGTCGGCGTCGTGCTCGTCAAAGGACCGCAGCCCTTTGGGCACGATCGACATGGGATGACTGGCGTCGGATGGAACATGCGAAGCCGACGGCGACGATCCGTGCTGCGAATCGGGAGGCGCCGGCGCAGGGCTGCCGCTGGGCGGCACCAGTTCGGATAGCGCCTGAGTTGCCGAGTGACTATCGGCAGCGTCGGCCACGAACTGCCAAAGTTCCTCTGCCATGTCGAGGGCGGTCGTGTACCGCTCGGCGGCGCGTCGCGCCAAGGCCCGGAGACAGACGCGTTCCAGCTCGCGCGGGATCTGGTCGACGATCTGCCGAGGCGGGCGTGGCTCTTGCGTCGCGAGCTTTTTCAGCAGTTGTTCTTTGGTCTTGCCACTGAACGGACGGCGTGCACACAGTAGCTCGTAGAGCACGACTCCCAGACTGTAGACATCCGTTCGACCGTCGACGCGGTGCCCTTCCCCGAGCGCCTGTTCGGGACTCATGTAGGCTGGCGTGCCGACGAATACCGGTCCTTTGCCGAGGTCTTCTTCCTTGATGGCCAAACCGAAATCGACGACGTAGGGTTTGTGGTAATCGTCGATCAGAATGTTGCTCGGTTTGATGTCGCGATGGACGACACCCTTGGTGTGCGCATAGTGCAGAGCTTCCGCGGCAATCGCGATCAGTTCGGCGATCTCGACATATTTCCCGAAGTACTGGGAAAGCCGCGCCGCCAGATCGCTGCCTTGCACGTATTTGGAAACGACGAAAAAAGGGCAGGCCTCGGTGCTACCGACGTCATGCACCGGCACGATATTGGGATGATCCAAGCTGGCGACGGTGCGAGCTTCGTTCAGATACAGCTCCGCCTCTTCGGCCGAAGCGACCAGATGGTCGTGTGGCACCTTGACCGCCACGCGCCGATTCAGTTGCTCGTCGTAGGCCAGATAGACGAGCCCGAAACTGCCTTTTCCCAGCATGCGCTCGATGCGATAACGCCCGATCCGCTCGACGACTGCGACGTTGGACTGGCCGTCCCCGGTCGCTGCCGCCTGGCGAAGGTTCTGCGTTACCTCAAACGGGTCACTGCCAGACATGCTCATTCATCTCGCCAATCGTTGGCCCAACATCACTTTGGCTTGGTTCCTCTGCCTCGATTGCCAGTTCCGGTGGCGGCGGGAGCCTTGAACGCCTGAACGGGAAAGCGCTCGCGCATCTGCCGGCTCAGCGATTCGATCACCTCGGCATTGGCCGGTTTGTCGGCCACGTTCTGGTCATCTTGTGGATCAATTTGCATGTCGAACAGTTCGCGCTCGGTCGGCGCTCCCGGCTTGGTCCATTCGACGTATCGCCAACGATCAGTCCGCATCGCCACGCCAAGATAGCCTCCCTTGGGATACCAGCTATACGCCGCCTCGTTGACGCTGCCGCGTGGATTTTCGAGCAGAGGTTTGAGGCTGCGACCTTGAAAGCCTTCGTGGGCGGGCAGACCGCACAGTTCGGTCAGCGTCGGCGCGATGTCGACTGCCTGGGCAAGCGCGGCGGTCCGTTGGCCAGCGGTCTTCTGCCCCGGCGTAGCGATGATCATGCAGTTGCGCGTCGCCCCTTCATAATTATTATGTTTCGCGCCCCACCAGGTATGTTCGCCCATGTAATAACCGTGATCGCTCCAGTAGACGACGACCGTGTTCTTGTCCAAGCCCGTTTCTTCGAGCGCGGCCAGCAACCGGCCGACTTGGGCGTCGACGTAGCTGATCGCAGCTAAATAGCCGTGGAGGCACTCGCGTTTGAAACTCTCGGGCAAGGCTTCGCCACTGACCTGCGGCACTCCCTTGTACCAATAGAAATCTTTGCCGGAGGTAGCTGCGAAACCGGGAGAGCCCTTGGGCAAAAATTCATTCTTGGCCAGCGGCAGTTTTTCGCAATCATACAGCTCCCAATATTTCTTCGGGCTGATCCACGGGACGTGGGGATTGGCAAAGCCGACAGCCAGAAAGAAAGGACGGTCGGGATGTTGCGCATGTTCGCGCAATTGCTCGATCGCATGCGCGGCGCAGTCGCCGTCCAGCAGGTCGTCATCCGCGCAGTCAACCGCTTCGAATGGCGGAATCGCCGAGTTACGATTCCCTTTGCCTTGCCGCGGGAGCGTGATGCCCTTGGCTTTGGCGCCGGCGACGAATTTGGCGACGGCCGCTTTGGTCTCGGGACTGGTTCGCGGCTTTTGGCTATGCCAGGCTGGAATCGTCCAGGAGGCATCGTCATCGATGCCGACGTGGTAGATCTTGCCCCGGCTGCGCGTATGGTAGCCGTTGTTTTTGAAGTGCTGGGGCAGCGTGGTGATGTCGGGCATGGTTGCCCGGAGCGGTCGCCCGATTTCGAAAATGCCCGTCGTCGCCGGGTACCGGCCGCTGAGCATCGAGATTCGCGAGGGCGAGCAGAGCGCCTGCTGAACGTAGCTGCGTTCGAACAGCAAACCGCGTTTGGCGAGCGCGTCGATGCTGGGCGACTTGACTGTCGCGTCGCCGTAGCACCCCAGTTGCGGACGCATGTCGTCGGCCGCGATGAAGAGCACGTTCAGCTTTTCTGCCCAGCATGCCGGGCTCGCCCACCAGGCCAACACCAGCCAGCCCGCTAACAATGCGGCTCGTCTCATGTGCACATCTCTCTGAAAAAAGAACTGCCTTCGCTGCTCGCCCAGTTATTTGCCAGCGGCCTCTCGCTTGCGCTTGCCCTTCCCTTGGCCAGCCTTGCCGCCGGCTTTGTTGGCGCCCGCTTTGGTGCCGCCGCCCCAGGCTGGAGCGATATTCGACTCGTTCCATTTGTCCCACTTGGCCTGCAGCTCTCGCACCTTCTCAGGCATCGCGGCCGACAGGTCTTTGTCTTCATGAATATCGTCGGCCAGGTTATAGAGCCGCACACCGGTGACGTCGCGGCTATTGCCGCTTTGCGTGTCGGCGTTCAGATCATACCGCACCAGTTTCCAGTCGCCGCTGCGAATGGCCATCTGTTGGCCGAACCGCCAGTACAGATCTGCATGCGGGGCCCCCTCGGTCTGGCCAGACAGATAGGGCATGAGGTCGACGCCCTCAAGTTTCCAGTCCGGTTCGGTTTTCACGCCAGCCGCCGCCAGAGCCGTAGCCGTTAGATCGAGCTGAATGGCGGGTTGCGGAAAGACCATCGGCCGGATTCGTCCCGGCCAGGAGATGACCATCGGCACGCGGATGCCTCCTTCGAGCGTGGTCCGTTTGCTGCCTCGCAGCGGCGCGTTGCTCGAACCGTTGACGGTCACACCTTTCATCGTCGGCCCGCCGTTGTCGCTGATGAAGCACACCAGCGTGTTGTCGGCTTGTCCGGTCTCGGCCAGCGCCGTGCGAACCGAGCCAATCGCCTCA
>JBQCJB010000212.1:0-3434 GCA_051953155.1 Aureliella sp.
AGCCGCGGAGCGAGATCCGCTTCCACGAGGTCGACAGTCGTATCATCCAGAACGTTGCAGCGTGGTAGACCACGTCGGCGTTCGTGTAGATCCTCCACTTGAATCTATCCGCTTTCGTGCCGTAGCGGCCGACGTTGTTACGCAGGATGAGCTTCTTCGGGTCCTCGGCGTAACTGATCTGGTACTCGACGTCCATCTTGGTCACGAGCGATTCGGTCTCGACGGTTGTCACCTCGACGGTGCCGAGCTCGATGTCGCTGACCGTGATGGTCATGTCTGACGCAGGCTCAGCCGGCAGGTACTTGAGGTAGAACTTGCCGTTGCTCACCCACACAGCACACCGAGCCTGGAACGCGATGTCCCGAATCAGCTGCAGCGTGTTGACACGATCGAGCACCGCGAAGTGGGACGGGAACGCCGCGAGCGAGGTCTTCACCGCATCGAAGCTTGTCGAGTCGTAGGTCAGGTCGGTGTAGTTGTCGATGATCCACTTCAACACCTCGACGGTGTCGGGGCCGATTGTTGACTTGGCGGTCACGAATATCTCATCGCTCCAGCCCTCATCGGTGCGGCTGGACAGCGGTTTGTTCATGAGGATCAGCGTAGCGGTGAACGGGCCGAAGTTGACCGTGCTCACCATGTAGTAGCTGCGAGGCACAGACACCAGTCGCTCTTCGCCCTCGAACCGCTTGCGGGCCTTCACGTCCAGCACCTCGATGGGCGTGATGCTGACGACGTAGCCGATCTGCTCGCCGTCCTCGATCGTGACGCGAGCGCCCGCCTCGGCAAACTTGTGCTCCAGCACCTGATCGACCGGAGGCATCGTTGACTCCATTGTGTCGACGCAGATCACAAACCCGCGGATGCTGACCATGGACCCGCCCATGTCGCCCAGTCCAGGCGGCACGACGTGGCTCGCGTTGAAGGGCATCGACGGTGCCGGTCGGCTGCATGAGCCGGAGACGATCGTCTCTCGGGTCGTCTGGAGCCGATCCTCGCTCTCCGGATGCCGGCGGTTGTGGATCGAGAAGTCTTGCCCATTCATGACGCCGGTCAGCAGGATGCCGTCGACGTTGATCGTGATGACCTTGTTCTGCGGAAAGTCTTCGCCGCCAACGATACGCAGCGGGTTGCAGCCCAGCCCGCGAGCCTTAGCCTCATCGACTGTTGCTTGCCGCTGGTCGGTCACGCACTCCAGTTGCAGCTGGCGATTCGAGCTGTACTGCACGATGCCAAACTGCACATCGTTCATCTCGTCAACCAGTCGAGCCGACTCATCAAAGTCTCCCACCGATCGGTACAGAGCGGCGGCGATGCTGAGCACGCTCACTTGTGCATTGGCAGAAACCAGCGAGGCACCCAGGCTGCAGCTTGTCTCGCCGAAGGGTGCTTCGAGATGCTCCGACTCGCCGGTCAGCACGCCGACGCCGCACAGCGTCGAGCCCGAGACGGCGCGGCCGATCTGAACGGCGGGCACATCAAGGCAGGTGCCGAAGATCACAGGCCACGGCACGCCGATCAGGTCAGCCGGCAGGCCGGTGATCTGGCCTTCCTCGGGTGAGAAGCCGAACTCCAAGTCTTCGAGCTGATTGATGACCGTGAACTTCAACGTGCGATCGGTCTCGGACCAGACGATGGGGCTGCTGACCTTACCCGCGAAGACAAGGAACTTGTCCGCAACGTCCAGCCCTTTGAAGTGCTGGTACACGCGAACATTCTTCTGATGGATATCCTGCGAGTCGATGATGCCTTTGATTGTGCCATCGGTGTCGTCCAGCACAACGTCGATCTGCTGCGAGGACGAGTTGTTGAGCACGTCAATGACGTTGTCGAGCGTGCCCAGCTCCAGAATCTTAGCGGGGACGGTGCCGACATCCGTATCGGCATAGCTCAGGGTGCCCCCGCCCCAGTCGATCTCGATGATCGAGATAGGCTCGGTGCCAAGTTTCTTCGTCAGCTTTGCTAGGCTGCCCGCTGATACTTGCCTCACTGCTGATTCCCTTCAAACTCAATGGTGATGGTCTGTTGCTCGCGCCGTGTGCCGGTTGGGCCACGCCCGCCGATAGACCGCTTCGTGGTGTCAAACTCGAATGGGTTGTTCGTCATGTAGCCCACCCACACGTCACCGTTGTGGTCGGTGATGCGGACCTTGTCGGCCGCATAGTTGAGGATGAAGTCTCGAAGTTCGAGAGCCTTACCTCGCGTAAGCCTTAACGTCCACTGCAGCTTCTTGCGAGTCTGCTTCTTGACGTATGTGTACTGCGTGCCGTCGATCGCTCGCTTCGGAGTGACCGACGAAGTCAATGCTCGCGTATCAGAGAAGAGCGGACTGGGCATGAGCACAGTCCGCTCGATAGCAGGCAGTGGAGCTTCGATTTGAAATGACATTAGACCTTTGTCCCTTCAAACATGAACGAAGCCGAGTAGCTGTTGCGACGGTCTTCGACGATGGGGTCCTGAACCTCAGTGATCACGCCCCGCCACTCGCGGTCTTCCCAGTCGAACAGTGCGATCTCGTCCCCGAGCGACAGCTGCATGAAGTCCTGCAATGCGATCGCATCCTCGCGGCACAGTGCAGAGAACGTCAGGGCCATGGTCTCGACCTTTGGCCAGATCGGGTCGGCATATATGAACAGCTGACCGCCGTGCGAGACGCGATTGATACGCTGCAGCGAGATCCGATCCTTGTTGCCCAGGTTCGGTGGCCGCAACACAACCTCGCTCGTGAAGCTGGTCGCTGGGTAACGCAATCGGAGGCCAGTGGTCGCAGACTGTGCTGCGTACTCGCCGGCCTGAGACGTGTCATACATCTGCGTGAGCGGGCAACCTCGCTCGATCAGCTGGCTCGCGATCTTGTCGCTCATCGCCAGCGTCTCGGTCACCGTCACACCGCCGTCAAGCAGTGCTGACGCCGTGTCGCTCATCGTGAGCTCGTCGATCGCTGCCAGGGCGATGTAGCCGGCAGCGGAGTCAGCCACGGTCAACGCGGCCTGCCAAGACTCAGTGAGTGATCGCTGGCCGCTGTCGTCGAGCGTCAGCGTGTCGCTGACTGACTCTTCAATGCCGCCGGGGCTGAGCACCCACGCCGCCGCCGTACCCGATAGGTTTACCTTGTCGGATGCCGAGCCAGCGACCGTGCCGGGAGCACTCGCTGCGTCTGCCAGTCCGGTTTCAGTCTCGACGATGTCAAGCGTGTCAGGGTCGACGCTTATCTCGGTCGTGACCAGCTCGTCTTCAAGACTGACGTTCAGTTCGACGTAGCACGAAGCCGTATCGCTGACAGCCAGGTCTTCGGCCGTCGTGGTCGTCAGAGCGATCCGGTCGAGCTCAGCAGACGCCACGTTCGACAACGACAGTGTGTCGGTCGCCGACTCACGGTAGTTCTTAGCGATCGTCGAGCTCGCGTCATCGGTTACCGCAAGCGTATCGCTCGT
>JBQCJB010000213.1:0-4190 GCA_051953155.1 Aureliella sp.
GCGGCTGCTTCGCTGGCGGAGGTGGACGGGTCGAGCCAGCGGACGAGCGCCTCGGGCGTCAATACCGCTGGCATGCGATCGTGGATCGACGAGACCGTATCGCTGGCTACTGTGGTGATAATCGTGGCGCTGACCACCTCCTGGTCGCTGGCCTTGCGATTGGTATCCCACAGACCGGCAAAGGCAAACAGACGATCCTGTGGACGATGGATCCAAAACGGTTGCTTGGCCTTGCCTTGTTTCTGCCATTCGTAATAGCCGTCGGCCACGATCGCGCAGCGGCGCTTGGCCAGCGGCCCGCGGAATGCCGGCTTCTCCTGCAGCGTTTCGGCGCGGGCATTGATCATTCGATTGCCGATCGCCAAGTCGTCGGCCCAAAACGGCACCAGGCCCCAGCGCATCAACTGCGCGCGATAAGCCTGATTGTCGGCCACGATGGCGGCAATCGGCTGCGTGGGAGCGATGTTGTAACGCGGTTGCCAATCGTTCACGATGGCCGTTGCATCCAAGTGCGGAAGCAATAGCTGCCCCCACTCGGCCGGAGGTGTTTTGAGCGTATAACGACCGCACATCGCATGGTGCCTTTGAAACGTCTGCCGAAAGAGAAGAGCCAATGTTTGACTTGATTGAAGTGACGACCACCTGTGCCTGTCAAGAGACCGCTCGGCAGCTCGCCCGCCAGCTGGTCGATCAGCGGCTGGTCGCCTGCGTGCAGATCAACGGCCCCATCGAAAGCGTGTATCGCTGGGAGGGCCAGGTGCGTTTTGAACAAGAGTGGGTTTGCCGAGCCAAATCGCTGGCACCTTTGGCACCGCGGATAATCGAGTTCATCGCGGCGCAGCATGCTTACGAGGTCCCGGAGATCCTCGTCCAGCCGGTCGCCGACTGCAGCCCCAGCTACGCCAGCTGGGTCCGCGCAGAAGTCGCGGCCGAAGCGTAAGAGAAGCGCAGCTTCCTTGCTTGCGCTGCCGGGGTTGAGGCGGAGTTCGGAGTTAGCGTTGCAAAGCGAGCAGCCCCGAGGCGGTTCGCTGGCTCGACTGGCCGGCGTGGCACAGCGGGCTGTCCTCGAGATCGCGCCCGGGCTGACGACTGCGAGCCTGATTGCCGCTAACGAAAGGTTTCAGCGGCGGACGCTTGGTCCCCTGCGGCCGGTTCTTGGCGGGCTGTACATGAGACGCCTGCTCCTGGGTCGCCTGCGCCTTGGGTGACTGGCTCTTTAGCAGCGGGTTCTTCGACAGCTGGTCGACGGATGCCGTTGGGGTCGCTGGGGCCTGATCGTCGTTGGCTGGCGGAGCTGCCGCTTCGATCGAGGAATCAGCATGAGGCTCTGCGGTTGCATCGGCCTGGGGCTTGGCGTCGAGTTCCGAGCGGACCACGCGCACGTCGCGGGGGGCTTCGATGCCCAGCCGGATCGTGTTGCCGCGAACCTTGACAACCGTGATGACGATATCGCTGCCGATTTTCAGCTGCTGATTGGGCTTGCGAGTCAGAACTAACATGGCGATCTCCTTAAAACTGCCAGTTGAAGCGTGCTCCTTGCAATTCGCATCGCACGGGAGACGTCCCAGAAGCGAACTGCGTGCCAAAGCAGGCTGTTCGACCGCGCGTGCGCTCAAACCCAGCGTTTTCCACGCCTTTGCCGCACCGACGGCCGCGCTGCACCGCTGCCAGAGCGGCCGGCAGCGGGAAAAATCTTCCGCGCTGCCTGTCATTTCTTCCAGCCGACCCAACGCCCTGGTCCGCGGCCGCGAAAGCGGCTATTCTTTGGGGCTTGTCAGAACGTCTCGAGGATTTAGGAAGGGTATCGCGGTCATGGTCTCGTTTGCGGGCAAGCAAGGGCTGGTTCTCGGCATCGCTAATGACAACTCGATTGCGTGGGCGATTGCCAAGGAAATCATGGAGCGCGGCGGCGTGTGCGGTTTCTCGCACCTACCGGATCGCCCCGACGACGAGAAGAAAAAGAACCGCATGCGCGTCAGCAAATGCATTGACCGCTACCCGGACAAAGCCGCTTTCCTCGAGCCGCTGGACGTGCAGGACGACGAACAAGTCAAAGCGTTCATGCAGCTAGCACAGGAGAAGCTCGGCAAGATCGATTTCCTGTTGCACTCGATCGCCTTTGCCGACCGAGACGACCTCGCGCGCCCGACGGTCGAAACGGGGCGCTCGGGGTTCAAGCTAGCGATGGACGTGAGCGTCTACAGCCTGATCTCGGTGACCAACTTCGCACGGCCGCTGTTCAATCCGGGCGCATCGGTCCTGGCGATGACGTACTTCGGTGGCGAGAAGTGCGTGCCAGGTTACAACGTCATGGGCATCTGCAAAGCCGCGCTGGATGCCTCGGTGCGCTACCTAGCCTACGACATGGGACCAGCCGGCGTGCGCGTCAACGCGGTCAGCGCTGGCCCGCTGAAGACGCTGGCCGGCTACGCAGCCGGCGTCGGCGAGATGCAACAGTTCTACGGCCACGTCGCCCCGCTGGGACGCTGCGTGACGCATGAAGAGGTCGGCCGCAGCGGCGCTTACCTGTTGAGCGACTACAGCGACGGCATCACCGGCGAGATCCTGCACGTCGACGCCGGATACAACATCATGGGCAGCCCCGGTCGATTGCTCGACCAAATGAAAGCCGCCAAGAGCTGAAGGCTTTGACCCTCATCCACCGGCCCCTTCTTTCCGGCGCGGGGCCAGAGGCAGGCGCGACGGGTTGGTGAACCCTGGCGATTTGCCGAACTGGTCGACGACGGCTTCGGCGGTGGCCAGGTTGGTTGCCAGCGGAATGCGGTGCACGTCGCACACGCGCATCAGCGCCGAGACATCGGGTTCGTGCGGCTGAGCGGTCAACGGATCTCGCAGGAAGAGAACCGCGGCGATGCGCCCTTCGGCGACGCGGCCGCCGATCATCAGGTCGCCTCCATCCGGGCCATGCGCGACCGCTTCCACTTCGAGGCCCAGCTGCTCGCGCAGTAGCTGGCCCGTGTTGCCCGTGGCAACCAAGCGATGTTGGCGAAAGAAGTCGACGTGGCGGCGGACGAAGCCCAGCAGTTCGTCCTTCTTGCGATCGTGTGCAATCAGCGCGATTTGCCCCGGGGGCGGCTGCGGTGTGTCCATGGTGCTCTCGCTCGGGTGACTTTATACTTGTTGAGGCGGACGCTCGCTCGGCGAACGCGACGTTGTTTCAATCTGCGAAAACGGTAGTGAAGAGTCTCGGATGATCAAAGTTGCAATCGTGGGTGCTTCGGGCTACACGGCGATCGAAGCGATGAAGCTGCTGCTGCGGCATCCACACGCTGAAATCGTGGCGGCCACCAGTCGTCAGGCCGATGGCAGTTCGGTGGCCGACATGCACCCTCAGTTTGCTCATCGTACCCGTTTGCCGGTGGAGGATCTGTCGCCAGCGCAGATTGCGGAGCGCTGCGATGTGGCGTTTTGTTGCCTCCCGCACGGCGCCTCCGCACAGATCGTCTCGCAACTGATGAGCGGCCGCTGCAAAGTCATCGATCTGAGCGCCGATTATCGCTTGAGCACGCCGGCTTTGTACGAGAAATGGTACGGCGATCATCATCCCGATCCGGGCCGGCTGGGACAGGTGCCGTATGGCTTGCCCGAGCTGTTCGCCGACGCCATTCGCTCGGCCAAGTTGGTGGCCAATCCGGGATGTTATCCGACCAGCGCCATCCTGCCCCTGGCACCGCTGCTGAAGGAAGGCATCATCGAGAGCTCGGGCATCGTTGTCGATTCCAAGAGTGGTGTCAGCGGCGCGGGCCGCACGCCCAAGCTGAGCTCGCTGTTTTCGGAAGTCAACGAATCCTTGGCGGCTTACAGCGTTGGCAATCACCGTCATCAACCGGAGATCATCGACATCTGCAGTCGCTTTGCCGGAGTGTCGCCGGAGCTGGTCTTCACGCCGCACCTGACCCCGATGGATCGCGGTATTTTTTCAACCATTTATGTGCGCCCCAAACCGCACGTGACCGCCAACCAGGTCCGCGAATGCCTGACGGGATTTTACGACCAATCCCACTTCGTGCGGATCGTCGGGCACTTGCCGACTACGAAAAACGTCTCGCACACCAACTTCTGCGACATCACCGTCCGCGAGAGTTCAGGCTGGATCATCCTGCTGTCGACGCTCGACAACCTCGTCAAAGGTGCCTCAGGCGCCGCCGTGCAGTGCATGAATCTGATGT
>JBQCJB010000214.1:0-2482 GCA_051953155.1 Aureliella sp.
TGCAGCTGGATACCGGGAATCAACTTCAGCAGTTCGAACGCAGGCCGCCGCGGGTCGAGAATTCGCGAATGGCATGGCTCGTGGTACAGCAGCGACATGTTCAACGGACGGAAGTCGAGTTCCAGTTCGTTCTGCAGATGCATTTGCCAAAGATACGAACAACACTCCGAAGTGTTCTCGGCGATCAGCCGCGTATCTTCGTTGTCGATCAGCTGTCGGTATTCTTGGGTCAAGCACAGCGCGGCCGACGGCTCGCTAGTGACGATGTGATAACCCTGGCGAACGGCATCGGCCAACAGTTCAATGTTCGTTTTGATCAACCGCCGCGCTCGGCCCACGTCGCCTGAGGTGATCATCGCCATGTAGCTGGGCGTCTGCTGTGTCGGGCAATAGACCTCGACCTGCTGGTGCTGCAGAACCTCCACCACGGCCCGGCCGAGCACTGGATTGTGCCAGTTGACGTACTGGTCGACGAAAAACAGAACTTTGCGACCGCCGGTGCGCGTCGGCCGGTGGATCTTGCGCCGCGCGGCCCAGTGTAGAAAGTTACGGCGCGAGACGCGCGGCAGCTTGCGTCCCTGGGCGATGCCGGTCAGTTTCTCCAGCAGCCAACGCATGCGCGGGTTGTCGAGCACCCAATTGGCCACATTGGGAAAGCGACTCCCCAAGCCCGCCAGCCAGTCGAGCCGATTGAGAAAGCGGTCCGATAGCCGCAAGCCGTGGCTGGCCACGTGCTGGGCTTTCATCTCGATGACCATCTTCGGAATGTCGACACCTGCCGGGCACTCGGCGCGGCACTGGTGGCAGTTGTAGCACAGGTCGGCGACTTCCTTCAGTTCATCGCTTTCGAATACCTGCGGTTCGAGGTGCCCGGTCAGCAGCGATCGCAGCAAATTCGCTTTCGCCCGCGGCGAGGCTTCTTCTCCCTTATGCACGCGGAACATCGGGCACATCCGCTCGACCGCCGCGCTAGTGCGGCAGCGTCCGCAACCATTGCAACTGCGAGCCGACTGGACGATCGATTCTGCCCCGGTCCAGTCCAGCAGCAGCGGCAGCGTGATCTGTTTGAGCGGCGGAGCGGCGACCGACTCTTGAGGCGCACCGACCGGCGCAGCCTCTGCCGTCGCCGGTACGTACTCCAGCGTCAGCATCGTCGCTGCGTCGGACACTGCCGCCGGATTGCTGACCGGCACGCCCTCGAGCGGCAGGCCGCCGACTAAGGACGCGGCAGCTTCTGCTGTGCCGTCGGGCAGCGCGTTGCCGGAGGCCAGGATGACTTCATCGTCGTCGTTGACGAAGATGGCGCTCGACGGGGCCGGCAGCGCGCGAAGATGCTCGTTCACCCGCTGCGGCATCGCGTTGAGGAACTTGCCCGGATTGAAAATGCCCGCCGGGTCAAAGATCGTTTTGATTTCGCGGAACAGATCCAGCCGAGCACCCAGTTGTCGCTGAGCGAACGCCGCGCGGCTCAGTCCGAGGGCATGTTCGCCCGAAATGCAGCCGCCGAATTCGAGCACCTTGCCATAGATCGCTTCGGCCAAACGCTCCATGCATTCGATGTCGGCCCGATTGGAGAGATCGAGGAAGGGGCGAAGATCGAGATGCCCGTGGGCGGCGCGCGCGAAAACGGTCGCCGTCACCCGATGGCTCTTGAGAATGTTTTGAACTTCGATCAGGAATTCGGGCAACCGCTTGGGCGGAATCGCAATATCTTCAACGAACGGGACAGCCCGCGTCGAGCCCTTCAAGCGATAGAGCCGCGGAATGACGCGCCGCGCCAGCCGCCAGAGCCAGTCGCGCTCCTCGCGATCGGTCGTCAAGCGATACGAGATCAAGTTGCGACCGCGTCGCTGGAGCCGCTGGATCAGCTGGTTGAGTCGCTGGCGGACCTCGACCGTGTCGTCCCCCTGCATCTCGACCAAGAGCATCGCTTCGGCCCCGCGAGGCAGCAAGGCTGCGTAAGCTCCTTCGGCATCGCGGACAATTTCGAGCAAGCGTCGGTCCATCAAATCGCACGCCGAGATCGGCTCGCCGGCAAGATCGATCGCCGCCTTGGCCGCACCATCCAGGCGCTCGAAGAACAGCAGCACGACTCCGCGGACGTTCGGGATCGGATCGAGTTTGAGCGTGGCCTCGGTAATGATGCCCAGCGTCCCTTCGGCGCCGCACATCAAGCGGGCCAAATCGACGCGATCACCGTCGAGCGTCTTTTCGATTCGGTAGCCGCAACCGCGGGCGACTTCGGCCCAGGGTGGACGCAGCAGCAGCGCCGTATGCCGCTGCAGCAAGATACCGACGCGGCTGGCCAGTTCCTCGACGCGCGTTTGCGGCTGGCGATTCTCTGCCCAGGCATGCCGGCCCAGTTCGACGACTTCGCCTGAGGCGAGCACCACCTGCAGCGACTCGACGCAATCGCCGGCCGAGCCATAGCGCGGGAAATGGCTCCCCGCAGCGTCGATCGCCAACATGCTGCCGATCGACG
>JBQCJB010000215.1:0-2488 GCA_051953155.1 Aureliella sp.
GTTCGAAACTCCCAAGAACAACACGTGGGTGCTCAAAGCGGTCGACGAAATAAGCGTCGGCAGCAAGCTCGAAAAAGAAGCCCAGACGGCGCGCGACATTCTCAAAGAGGTGGCCGAGCAGCACGCCGGTACACCGTGGGCAGTGCTTGCCAAGCGCGAGCTGTCCAATCCGATCGGTTGGAAGTGGGTGGAAGAGTTCACCGACCTGACGCCGCCCAAGCCACAAGCCCGCCCCGGCAACAACCCGCCTCCCCGCCCCGCCGCGGCCCGCGACGAAAAAGCACGCATGCTCGCCCCCCAGGCCCCCAAACGCCCGATCCCCAAGTTGTAAAAGGGTGGGCGGTTTGCAGGCCCGAGTTCGGAGAGGATGGCCGGTTTGAATGACAGCCGAGACGGCTGTCCTACACCGGTTTGGAAGGTTGAGTGGTAGGAAATGACAGCCGAGACGGCTGTCCTACTTAGAGGGCGATGGTTACGGTTTTCGACTCGGTGTAGGCCTTTAGGCCTTCTTCGCCTAGCTCGCGACCTTGGCCCGACATCTTGAAACCGCCGAACGGGGCGGCAGCGTCAAAGACATCGTAGCAGTTGACCCAGACGGTGCCCGCCCGCACTCGACGCGCAAAGTCGTGTGCTTTGCTGACGTCGCGCGTCCAGACGGCTGCCGCCAGGCCATAGAACGTATCGTTGGCGCGGCGGATTAGGTCTTCCCAATCGCGGAACTTCAGCACGCTCATCACCGGACCGAAGATCTCGTCGCGGGCGATGGCCATCTCGTCGGTAACGTTACTGAAGATGGTCGGCTCGATAAAGTAGCCGCGATCACCGCTGCGGGCGCCGCCGGTCCGGCACGCGGCCCCTTCTTGGCGACCTTTCTCGATGTACGACATGATCTTGTCGAACTGCGCCTGATCAACTTGCGGCCCTTGCTCGGTGTCCTGCGAGAGAGGATCGCCCAACCGGCGTCCGGAGGCCAGCTTCGTCAAGCGATCGACGAATTCGTCGTGCACTCTCTCCTCGACGAACACGCGGCTGCCGGCACAGCAACACTGACCTTGGTTGAAGAACAAGCCGAAGTTCGTACCGGCGGCGGCCTTCTCCAAATCGGCATCGGCCAGAATCACATTCGGACTCTTGCCACCGAGTTCGAAGGTCAAACGTTTAAGCGAATCGGCCGCGTCGCGCATGATGATCTGAGCCGTGCGGTGCTCGCCGGTAAAAGCGATCTTGTCGATCAACGGATGCCGGACGACCGCTGCACCAGCGGTCGGACCGAATCCGGGAACGACGTTGATCACGCCGTCGGGGATGCCCGCCTCTTGAGCTAACTGGGCCATGCGGAGGCAAGTCAGCGGCGTTTGTTCGGCCGGCTTCATGACGATCGTGCAGCCGGCGGCCAGGGCGGGTCCCCATTTCCACGCCGTCATCAGCATTGGAAAATTCCAAGGGATAATCTGCCCTGCCACCCCCACCGGTTCGCGGCGTGTGTAGGAAAAGTAGTTGCCGCGGACCGGAATCGTGGCTCCTTGGATCTTGTCGGCAAAGCCCGCGTAGTAGCGCAGGCAATCGATCACTAGCGGCAGATCGGCATTCCGCGCATCGCGAATCGGTTTGCCGTTGTCCAAACTTTCCAGCGCGGCCAACTCGTCGATTTCTTCTTCGATCAGATCAGCCAGGCGAAACATCAGCCGGCCGCGATCGCGCGCGTCCATTCTGCCCCACGGACCGGTGTCGAACGCCTTGCGAGCCGCTTTGGCTGCGCGATCGACGTCGGCAGCATCCCCTTCGGCCACGTCCGCAATCGTTTCTTCGGTCGCCGGATTGATCGTCGGAAAGGTCTTGCCACTGGCAGCATCCTGCCACTTGCCGTCGATGAAACATTGAGTGTGACGAACCTTGGGTGCCTTGGTCGATTTCGCGATCGTAGCCATCTGTGCCGCTCTCCCAGTCTCGAATGTCCTGAGTCCTGTCCCTAAAGTCCATTCTATGGCCGGTGAATTGCCACCGGCAATAGACACGTTGGCACAAGTGATTCGCGTTTAAGGCACATTAGAAGCAAAGCGATCTTCGAACTGGCCAACCAACTTAGAAGCGATACACGGCGCCACCCGCTCAATTCTTCTCCCATTGCCGACGCTGGCCATTGCCGCCGGACGAAGCTTTCAAATTGGGCGGCGCCATGATCAAGCGGTGGCTTTCCTGGCCGAGCAAGTCATCCAAGCGAGAACGCAGCTCGGGGCAGATTTCAACGCGGTGCTTCTTCGTCTTGATATGCACCGTCTCGCCGCTAAGCAGCTCCAGGGCCAACTGGACCTCCAGCTTGCCGGGATAGCCGCGCAGAATTTCATTCAGCCGCGGCAAGGTTTCTTGCGAGTGGCGTTCTTCGTTCAGTTGATTGCGCATGCCAGCGGTGAAGCGCGAACTGGCCTGCTCCAGTGGAATGATCTCGTTAACGATCAGATTGTATTCGTCACCTTCGCCGCGACGATCG
>JBQCJB010000216.1:0-7398 GCA_051953155.1 Aureliella sp.
AGTCACCAAGATGACCGCCATCGCCCAGAGCGATTGCTCGACGGTGACTCCACCGAGCAGCGGAAAGGCCAGCAGCAACGGCAGGGACGAGAGCACCATGTTGCCGATGCCCAAGAGACTGGCAAAGAGTTTGCCCAGCACGATCTCGCTGCTGCGCAGACGCGTCAACAGCAGCAGCACCAGCGTCCGCCGGTCCTTCTCCTGAGCGACGCTGGCTGCGGTCGTCACGGCCGAGAGGAACATCACGATCAGCAGTTCGAGCGGCACGACCAGTTGGAAAGCGAGCGCGCCGAAGCGGGCCAAATCGCCGATGTTTCGCACCTGCTGCATGCCGGCCAACAGCAACCAGACGGTACCCACCAGGCTGAACAGCGCCGCGACAAATACCAGGCGTTGCAGATAGAACTTCCAGCGGCGAGGACTTACAAGCCATTCTCGTCCCAGAATCGGACCTAACATGCTGCTCCTTGTCGAACCGCCTGGGGCGGCCGTGGGTGAATCGGACCGGATCGCTGGACTCGGGTCGGAACGTGCGTTCGATCAACGGTAACGATTGTAATAACTAGAACGCCGGAAAACTGCCCCAGGGCGCCAGCGGCTGCAGACAGACGAGGCGAGCCCGCGCTGAAAGAGGTAGCGTTTCACGGCTACTTTCCTATTGAACCGCAAAGGTTTCGTTCGTCATGGTTCTCCGCCAGAAAATTTGGATCGATCGCAATGTTCAGGGAGTGCTGGTCGGACGCATCGTCCTGTACTGGTCGGGACTGCTGTTGTACTTCGGCATCTCGATGGGGTGCTTTCAGTGGCTGATGTATCCCGAATGGACGCTCATCCAGCACCTGGGCGCGATCTTCGAACAGGTCTGGCCCTGCCTGCCGACGTTCGTGCTCCTGCTGCCGTTGGTCATCTTCGACATGGTGCGGCTGAGTAACCGCTTTGTCGGACCGGTTTACCGCCTGCGCATGCACTTGGGGCGGCTGAATGACAATTCGAATACTTACCCGCTGAACTTCCGCGACGACGATTACTGGCAACAGTTGGCTGAACCGATCAACCAGTTGCAGCGCACGATTTTGGGCCTGGAGAAGGAAGTCGCGAGGCTGAAGAAGGAACTGACCGCCGAGCCTGCGAGCGCTGCAGCGGCCGAAGCCGCAGCCGATCCCAGTCTCGCCAACGCGACGCCCGCGGCCAGGCTCGCACGATCGCCGGAGGCAACTTCGCAAAGCTCCGAAGCACTCGCTAGCCGCCAGGCGGCCAGCACTTCCGAGCCGTCCTCTGGGACTCAACTGGCCGGAGAACGCGAGCAAGACAGACTCCCCGCAGCCGACGGCCAGCTCGCCGCGAAGGGCGACCTCGGTCAAGACAGTGCGTCGCAGCTGGACGCGATCAACGAACCGATCTCCGACAGTCGGCTGACCGGTGTGCCGCTGGGTGAACCAGCCCCCTACGGGATCAGCGCCGCAGCGCCGACCACCGTGCCCGCCTGAACCGCCGCGCCGCGAAGGCTGATCGGAATCGGCGGCAGCATGTACGGAGCACAATCGCCGGGGCGATAGTAGCCCAGAGCGTGCTGGCATTCATGCGGCGGATGGATGCCCATCTTGTACGGCAGTACCGCGATGTTGCCGAAGAAGTGGACCGTGCTGACCACCGGTTGCAGCAGCGGACCGATCTCATGCCCGTAACGCTCCAGTTGCACTTCCTCGAAGTATAGCGGTTTGTGGCACAGGCCGGAGGCTTTCCACTGCATGGCACTGGGGACGAAATCGCGGCCAGGCACGACATCAAATCCCGAACCACAACTGACCGGCAGATTCCAAGCCTGGCCGATATACGCCATGTCGATGTCGCACAAATCGCGGAGCGGGATTTCGCGCCGCCCGCCGTCGACTTCCAAGACGACCGATTCATTGCGCAGATCGATCATCCGGCCACTGACCAGTTCATGCCCCTGGCGATCGCACCACTGGCGCACTTTCGAGGTCGCCGCGAAGTCCGCGCGCATCTTCTCGGCCTCTTCGGCATCGACGCCTAGGCCCTGGCCGTAGCGCGGGGCGGAGTTCAGATTCACTTTGTCGAGCGTGGCGTTGCGCAGGTTGTCGCGGAAGTTTTCGCAGTTGACCGAAGCATCGATGGTCCGGCGGCGACGACCTAACTGGTCAAATTCGCCTGCCTCTTCGGCGGCCGACGCATCGCCCTGCGAACTGTCGCGGAGCTGATTGCGATCGCTGGGCGACTGGTTCGTTCCACTGGGCGGAAAGCTCTGGCTGGACGCGGCTGGCGGAGCGAGTTCGGAAAAGTTTGGCTCGGCCCCTTGGTTGAAAGGTTGGCCTGCCGATCCACTTGGCAGTTCCAGTCCCGGAGCGGTCGCGCCGCTGGGGGGCACGGGGGGCAGTTCGGGCTGAGTCAGCGGATCGCTCGGCATCGGCTGCAATGAAGGCTGGCCGAGTTGCGAAGGCTGCTGGAGCTGTGCCGGAGGCAACTGAGCCGGTGGGAAGCCGGGAGGTTGGAATTGAGGACTGGGCAACTCGGCCGCTTGACCGACTTGGACCTCGGCTCCGCCCGCTTGCCCGGCAGCCGCGCCCAGTGGCGGTTGGTAGGCGGCAACGCGGACTTCGCTGGCAGGCGCAAGCCCGGACGACTCGACGTCGCCGATCCGTGCAACTGCCGAATAAGAAGGCCTGGCAACCGACTGCGCCGCCCCGCTATCGCGCAGAGGGTTGGCTAGCCAGGCTTCGTTTGCTAGGTGGTTCGATCGCGAAGCGGCGTTGGGCCCAGCAGCGGCTGCTGCGCGGGAACCGCTGGACATATCTCCGCTGGCTCGCTCGTAGACCGCTGAGGCCGAGCTCAGGTGACTCGGAGGCGTCTCCGCTCCGCCGAGGGCCCGCGAGCTGGCGCGCCATCGCAGGACGACGCCGCTGGAGTTATTGCTGGCGGCGCTCGCCGCCGATGCACCGGTCGTTGTCTGGGCATGGGCCGCAGCGTTCGTGGCTTGGGCGGCGGCGGTGCTGGCTTGGGCAGCGGCCGAAAGAGGCTGCATCGAAGGAGCAGCGGGCAAGCGGCTCGGTTGCCAGGCGGCCGAGGGCGACTGCGCCGAGAGAGTCGTGGCGAGCGTCGGCGTACCAGCTGCCAGCAGGGCCGCGGCTAACCAGCCGCGGCCAGCGGCACGCTTAAGTGCCTTCGCCCGAGAGCGAATGTTCTGGACTGTAGTTCGGAGCTTCTTGCGTGATGGCAATGTCATGGGGATGGTTCTCTCTGACACTTGCGGCCGAAATTTTTATGAACCGGGCTTCCCGCCGCAGCTCGTCAATCGTGCGCGTGCCGCAGTAACCCATACCTGCGCGCAACCCGCCGACCAATTGATAAACAAAATCGGAAAGCGACCCTTTGAAAGGCACGCGTCCCTCAACTCCCTCCGGCACCAGCGTCAGCAAGTTCTCTTGCCCAGGCTGGCGATATCTTTCGCTGGAACCTTTAACCATCGCACCGAGCGAGCCCATGCCGCGATAAACCTTGAACGTCCGTCCCTGATAGAGAATCGTTCGTCCGGGGCTCTCCGCCAGGCCGGCGAACAGTCCCCCAATCATCACGGCGCTGGCGCCGGCTGCGATCGCTTTGGTTATGTCTCCACTGAAACGAATCCCACCGTCGGCAATCAACGGCACACCGGCTGGCAAGGCTGCTTTACCGGCATTGATGATCGCCGTGATCTGCGGCACGCCGACGCCCGAAATCACCCGCGTGGTGCAAATCGAACCGGGACCAATCCCGATCTTGACCGCATCGGCTCCGGCATCGATCAAGTCGCGGGCACCTTCGTAGGTGGCGACGTTTCCAGCCACCACATCGATGTTCCAACGACTCTTCAACTCCCGGACGGTTGCAATCACGTTGGCCGAATGCCCGTGGGCGCTATCGACCACTAACAAGTCCACGCCCCGGGCAATCAGTTCCCCGGCGCGCTCGGTATCGAACACCCCGACCGCCGCTCCGACTCGCAGGCGACCCAGCGAATCTTTGCAAGCATTCGGGTACCGCTTCATCATGTCGATGTCGCGGATGGTGATCAGTCCCGTCAGTTTGTATTGATCGTCAACCAGTAAAAGTTTCTCCACCTTTTTAGCCGTTAAAATCTTCTCAGCTTCCTCAAGCGTTACAGTCCCAGTTGCTGTCACCAGATTCTCACCGGTCATGACCTCTGCGATGGGGGTATCGCCGCTTTCAAGGAACTTCAAGTCGCGGCGGGTGATGATTCCCACCAGACGTTTGCTAGCGTCGACGATGGGGATGCCCGAGACGTTGTGCTGGTCCATCAGATCGCGAGCCTTACTGGCCGGATCGTTGGGCTCGAGTGTGACCGGGTCGACAATGATGCCATTGGCGCTGCGCTTGACCTTGGTCACCTCTTCGACCTGGGCCTCGATCGACATGTTTTTGTGGATGACGCCCAGTCCGCCGACCTTGGCCAGAGCGATGGCCATTTCGCTCTCGGTCACCGTATCCATGGGGCTGGATAGCAGCGGAGCTTTGAGGCGGATGTTGCTGGTCAGCTGCGTCGAAACATCGACTTCAGCCGGCATGATATCGCTGTAGCGCGGCTCGAGCAGAACGTCGTCGAAAGTGATGCCTTGTACAGAGAATTTTTCGTCCATCGTCATCGTTGGCTTTGCGCAGTGGTTTTTGACCGAGTTGGAAAACCCCGCATTGTCACGCAGGACCCGCCACCCGGTCAACCGGTCGGCCAAGCCTGCCAGTCGATCAAGCCTGCCGGTCGGCCAAGCAGGTCGAACACCGACAGTCGTGTCCAGGGCTCGGCGCTGCGGTGGGCGGCTCGGTCTCAGGGAGCGAGGCAGGGCAGAGCGGCCGCGAAGTGCGGGCTAGCTGTGGGGCACCTTCCACTTTGCTGCAGGCCCCTTATAATCCGCCAGTCACGTTTCAAACTGTGGATCGTGCAGTCTCATTTCCTCTCCATGCGATTGGCCTCTGATGAAAATCCACGAGTATCAGGCGAAGGAACTGTTTCGTAAGGCGGGCGTCCCGGTGCTGGAAAGCCACGTGGCCCGCAGTGGCGAGGAAGCAGCAGAGGCGTTCAAGAAACTGGGCAGCCCGGTCGCAGTGGTCAAGGCTCAAATTCATGCCGGCGGTCGCGGCAAGGGAACGATTCAAGACAATCCCCAGCAGCGCGGGGTCCAGCTGGTGCGGTCGGCCGAAGAAGCGGCCACGGTGACCAAGAACCTGCTCGGTCATCGCCTGATGACGATCCAGACCGGAGCGGAAGGCGCGTTGGTCAACCAGGTGCTGGTCGAACAAGGTTGCGAGATCGCTCGCGAGCTGTACCTGGGCATCGTGCTCGACCGGGCTGCGGCCAAGCCGGTATTGATGGTCAGCAGCGAAGGCGGCGTCGAGATCGAGAAGGTCGCCGCAGAGTCGCCCGAAAAGATCTTCCGCGAGCACTTCCATCCGCAACTGGGGCTCGACTCCTACCAGGCACGCAAGCTGTGCAAGAAATTGAATATCACCGGACCGGCGGCGCGGGCGGCCGAGACGTTCATGCGGAGCCTGTGCAAGTTCTATGCAACCTACGACTGCTCGATGGCCGAGATCAATCCGCTGGTCATTACCAAAGACAACCGCATGATCGCCTTGGACGGCAAGATCACTTTCGACGATAACGCGCTGTTTCGCCACGAGGACGTTAAGGGCCTACGCGACCTGAACGAAGAGGAACCGGCCGAGGTTCGCGCGGGCAATGCGGGGCTGTCCTATGTCAAGCTGGAAGGCCAGATCGGCTGTCTGGTTAACGGGGCAGGGTTGGCGATGTCGACGATGGACATCATCAAGTACCACGGCGGAGCGCCGGCTAACTTCCTGGACGTCGGCGGCGGCGCGACCAAAGACCAAGTCATCGAAGCCTTTCGGATCATCCTCTCGGACCCGAACGTGAAAGCCGTCCTGGTTAATATCTTCGGCGGCATCGCGCGCTGCACGACGATCGCGACCGCCTTGATCGAAGCCTCCAAGGAAGTCGGCATCAAGATCCCGCTGGTCGTCCGTCTGGAAGGCACCGAGGTCGAAGAGGGACGCAAGATGCTCTCCGAGAGCGGGCTGAAGATGATCGCGGCCAGCGATCTGACCGACGCGGCCAAGAAGGTCGTCGCCGCTGTCAAAGGCTAAAGCAGTAGCCCGTTAAGGGTCTTTCGGCACCGGGCGGCTTTTGCCACCCTCCGCCTGACGCGGGCCGCAGCACCGGCTCACCACCATCATCCAACCATCCTTGTTCCTGAATAACGGGTCACCATGAGCATTCTTGTTAATCGCGACACACGGGTCATCTGCCAAGGTATCACGGGCAAGGCTGGCGAGTTCCACACCCGAGGCTGCAAAGAGTACGGCACCAAGATGGTCGGTGGCGTCACGCCCGGCAAATCGGGCGAAAAGGTCGACGGCGTGCCGGTGTTCGACACCGTCGAGGAAGCGGTCGCCGAGACCGGCGCCAACGCGACGATGATCTTCGTGCCGCCACCGTTTGCCGCTGATGCGATCAAGGAAGCTATCGACGCCGGCATCAAAGTGATCGCGGCCATCACCGAAGGCGTGCCGGTGCTCGACATGGTCGAGGTCTACCAGCGCGTGCGCCGCAGCGATTCGGTGCTGATCGGCCCGAACTGCCCGGGCTTAATCACCCCTGGCGAATGCAAGATCGGCATCATGCCCGGTTACATCCACAAACCGGGCAAGATCGGCATCATGAGCCGCAGCGGGACACTCACCTACGAGGCCGTTTGGCAAACGACGGGCGCGGGTCTTGGCCAGTCGACGTGCGTCGGTCTGGGCGGCGATCCGATCGTCGGCACCTCCTTCATCGACCTGTTGAAGATGTTCCAGGAAGATGATCAGACCGAGGCCATTTTGATGATCGGCGAAATCGGCGGCAACGCGGAAGAGGAAGCCGCGGCATATGTCAAAGAGCACGTCACCAAGCCGGTCGCAGCCTTCATCGCCGGCCGCACGGCACCTCCGGGCAAACGCATGGGTCACGCCGGGGCGATCATCAGCGGTGGCAAAGGCACCGCGGCCGAGAAGACGGCTGCTCTGGAAGCCGCCGGCATCGTCGTCGCCCCATCCCCCGCCGACATGGGCGCCGCCGTCATCGAAGCCATGAAGCGCAAGTAGGACAGTCGTCTCGACTGTCAAAGCACCACCAATCAACTCGACTATCCGACCGAACATTTTCACCCCTGTACGGCACCGGCGGTGACGTCGCCCAAGGATGCGAAACCAAGACAGCCGGGACGGCTGTCCTACTTACCGGTTCAGCCGACCAACAAACCTTCGTGGCGGGCGGTGAACCAGGCGGCGAGCTGGGGCATGCTGCCGTAGGCGTAAGCCAGTACGGCG
>JBQCJB010000217.1:0-4095 GCA_051953155.1 Aureliella sp.
CCGAGCTTCAAGAGCTGCGGGCGATCACCAGCCTGGCGCGGACGTCGCGCCTGATCGGTGCCCGCGAGGAGAACATCATCCTCGGGGCGGCGCGGCTGTCGAGCCGGCCGCTGCGCGAGATCATGCTGCCGGCTGAACACATCAGCATGCTCTCGCTGACCGACTCGATTTCCTCGTCCCTCCTGGCGGCTCACCTGGACATGCACACGCGTTTCCCGGTGGCTGCCCAACCGAATGATCCGCAGTCGATCGTCGGCTACGTGACGTTCAAAGACATCATCGCCGTGATGAAAAACAATCCCAGCGAACCTTCGATCCGTTCGATCGTCCGCGGCATTCCGAGCCTGTTCGAGGACCTGCCGATCTCGACGGCCCTCGAGCAACTGCTGCGCGAGCACACGCATATTGCGCTGGTCCGCGACCACGACCAACATGTGCTGGGCATGATCACGCTAGAAGACATCACCGAAGAACTGCTGGGGGACATTCAGGACGAATACGACCTCTTGCCGGTCCACGTGCTCAAGGCGGGCACCGGCTGGGTCGTCGGTGGCGGGCTTAGCCCACTTCGCTTTCGCGATCTGACCGGCCTGGAAATGCGGCCCAAAGCGCCGGCATCCGAGGTGCACAACCTCAGCGCCTGGATGACCGAACGCATCGGACGGATCCCAACCGGCGGCGAAGAACTCACCTACGACGGCTTCCGATTCATCGTTCGCAAAGTGCGCCGGCAACGGGTGCTCGAGGCCGCCATCACGCCGACCGGCGGCCAACCGTCCAGCCACGCTCAGGCGCCGTGACCCAGGCGCCGTGATGAAGTTGCAATCTTCCCCCCGAGTGCCTGCGGAAAATCGCCTCAAGCCGGGCGCGGGCTGCATGGGAAGTCAACCGCAGTCGCCGGATCTCTGATACAATGCCCGATGGCATGACACAGTGATTTTGGCATGACAGGATTTTGACACGGCAGCCATCGCTGCGGGATCCGAAGCACAATGCGCATGGCGTTCCGAACCCCTGTCGCGCAGTACGCGATCGCGTTGCTTTGCGTAGCGGTCGCGCTCGAGCTCGGGTTAGCCTTCCAGGCGGGCTTAGGTGACGGATTCGCCTTTGCAATGATGATCGTCGCCGTCATGCTGGCCGGTTCGCAGGGAGGATTTGGGCCGGCGTTTTTTGCCTCGCTGGTCGGGGCCGCCGCGCTGATGCGGTTCATACTCGATCCGACGAATGGTTTCGCCGTCTCCGGTGCCGAGAGCCAAGCCGGCCTGGTTCTTTATTTGTTTGTGACCGCTGGCATCGCCATCGTCACAGGCCTGATGCGGCGGGCGCAACGCCGCGCTCAAGCCCGGGCAGCCGAAGTGGTCCGAGCCCTCGAGGACAAGCTCAAGGCAGAACAGAATCTGAATCTGGCGACCCGCCAGCTCGAGCGCAGCGAGGCCTTTCATCGACTGATCACCGAGCTGACTTCGGATTTCAACTTCCGCGTAGTCTTCGATGGCCAAATCGCGCGTTTGGAAAGCGTTTCCTCTGGGTTTGAGTCGATTGTCGGCTATTCACTCCAGGAATTAGAAGGCCGCGGCGGTTGGCGATCGCTGGTCCACTCCGACGACCTGCCGCTGGTCGAACGGACGCTCGAGCGCACGCGGCAGGGGGAGAGCGATCGAGCGGAAATCCGCATGATCGGCCGCGCGGGCGATGTCTTTTGGTTCCGCTATTTGAGCCAGCCCAGCCGGAACGAACGCGGCGAGATCGACGGCCTGGTCGGGGCAGCCCAGCATATCACCAAACAAAAGCAGCTGGAGGCGGTCCGCGAGCAGCTGATGACCGCGCTGGCCGAGAAAAACTCCTTAATCGAGTCGGTTCTAGGGCAGGTTCGAGTCGGCATCCTCGTGGCCGATACCGCTTCGGGAAAACTGATCGCCTGCAATCGCGAAGCCGAGCGCGCCACCGGCATCGCGACCACGCCTGGCGAATCCGTCTCGGAACTGGTCCAGCGGCAATCGACCCGAGCTATCGACATCGATGGGGCGGATTTTTCGCTCGATCAATGGCCCATCGCGCGAGCCCTTCGCGGTGAAGAAGTCCAAGATGAAAAATTGGCTTTTGAAAACGAAAATGGCCCCGCCCGGATGCTCAGCGTAAGCGGCGGCCCAATCACCGATCGCGACGGCCATCCCATCGCCGCAGTCGCCGTGCTGCACGACGAATCGGAACGCCGCCGCAGCGAACAGCAGGTTCTCGAATCCCAGCGATTCCTTCGCTGCTCGCTCGATGCCCTCTCCAGCCACATCGCCGTCCTGGACGACGTCGGCCAGATTCTGGAAGTAAACGAAGCGTGGCGCCGCTTCGCCGACGAGAACGGGCTGAAGTATTTTCGCTATGGCATCGGCACCAATTACCTCGAGCCGTTCGAGACCCGCGCGGCCGAGTGCGGCGACGGCCCTAGCGTGGCTCGCGGTATTCGCGACGTCATGGCAGGCGTGCGGGACGCGTTCGAATACGAGTACCCTTGCCATTCGCCGAGCGAACAGCGCTGGTTCCTGCTCCGCGTGACGCGTTTCAAATCGCCGGGTCCGGTGAGGGTCGTGATCGCCCACGAAAACGTCACCAAGCTCCGACTAGCCGTCGACAGCCTGCGCGAGGCAGACCGCCGCAAGGATGAGTTCCTGGCGACTTTGGCCCACGAGCTGCGCAACCCGCTGGCACCGATTCGCAATGCGATTCACATACTCAAACTGACCGGCACCAGTGAGCCCGCGGCTGGCCAAACGATCCAAATGCTCGAGCGGCAGACCGCCCAGTTGACGCGACTGGTCGACGACCTGATGGACGTTTCGCGCGTCATGCGCGGCAAAATTGAATTGAGGCTGGAAACGGTCGACTTGGCCAGCGTCATCCACCAGGCGATCGAGACCGCCCAGCCGCTCCTCTCGGCCAAACACCATCTGTTAGTTCTCGAACTGTCGGAAAAACCACTGTATGTCGTGGCCGACCCTGTGCGGCTATCGCAGGTGATTTGCAATCTTCTGACCAACGCTGCCAAATACACCGAGCCCAACGGCCGCATTGTGCTCACGTCGTCACAGAGCGGCGAATCGGCGGTCGTCGGCATCCGCGACAACGGGATCGGCATTGCCCCTGATCAACTCCGCGGTATCTTCGAACTGTTCATGCAGGTCGACCATACGACCAGTCGAGCGCAAGGTGGGCTTGGCATCGGACTGACTCTTGTTAAGAATTTAGTGGAGCTTCACGGGGGGGCCGTGCAGGCGAAAAGTGCGGGACTGGGACAGGGCAGCGAGTTTATCGTGACGCTGCCGCTGACCGCGGCCCCAGCTCTCGAATCGAGTGCCGACGGAGATCAGGTCATCGCAGCCAGCACACCCTCAGGCTGCCGGATCATGGTTGTCGACGACAATTGCGATGCGGCCAACAGTCTTGCCATGCTTCTCCGGACACTCGGGCACCAAGTCAAAGTTGCCCACAGCGGCAGCGATGCGCTGGCCATGGTCGAGAGCTTTGCACCTGCCATCATGTTCCTGGACATCGGCATGCCGGAAATGGACGGTTACGAAGTCGCCCGACGACTGCGAGCTGATCCGGCCAATACGGGCCTGTGCCTGGCCGCGCTGACCGGCTGGGGACAAGCCGAAGATCGCCGCAAGACGGCCGAAGCGGGCTTCAACCACCACATCGTGAAGCCGCCCGACATGCAAGCCATCCTGCGCGTCGTAGCCGAAGCTCAACAACCCAAGGAGTTAGGGCTGTAGCAGCTGCCGACAGACTACGCGGACGCGCTCGACTTGGGCCGCCAGCGCCAGCGCGTAACCCGGAACGACGCTGAGAGTTTCGATCCACCAGGAGGAGCCAGCGTGCCAGCGCTTGGCCAGCTCGCTGCCCGCTTCGACACACGGGATCGCGCTGCAGCCCTGCAGCGACAATTCGAAACTGTCCAGGCGACACGACAGCCCGATGCCTAGGCATTTGAGAAACGCTTCTTTGCAGCACCAAAGGCGATAAAATGCCGCGACGCTCTCTTGTTCGGATAGCCCGGACAGGGCCGCAATCTCGGCTTGTGTGAAGCAATGCCTGGCGATC
>JBQCJB010000218.1:0-4631 GCA_051953155.1 Aureliella sp.
GGGCATCCATCGAGGTGGGGTGGATGTAGCCCTTGAGAAAAACTTGTTTGCCGTCCAGTTCGAGCGCCTGTGCCGGCGGAACGTCCGGGGCACCACTCGGGCTGGTCAGGCTGGCAAATGCGATCCGCTCGTAGCCAGGCGGAACCTCCGTGGCGTACACGTAGGCATGATAGGCGGGTGAAAGCAACAACGTCACGCCCGAAACGCCCAAGCCAAACAGGGCCATGGGCCGGCCGAGCAACTCGTCGGGATACTTGCGGATCGACAGCAGAGCGCTGATCGCTAGCGCCAGGCCGACGGCCGGCAACATCAGCAGCCCGACGAACAAGAAGGACAGCAGGCCTAGCACGGCCAGGACGACCGAAGCCACCGCGGCTCGGCTAACCGACTGGTACACCAAATCATCACTGCTGGTGATGGGAGCCTCGTAGGCTCGCTCGCCGCCATTGGATGCAACAGCGCTCATCGATAACATTTCCCGTTGACATTACTGCCCACGGCCACCGCAGTCATGCGGCCACCGTCGGGCCTGCGACCTTTACCCGATTAGACTCGAACCTGGCCGACGCTCCGAGCTGCAACACAGGCCCAGGCGTCAGCGACGACGCTTTGGCTGCCCGTGCCCGTGATCGCCAGCCACATGGCCAGCCCCACCGTCAGGGCCGCCATAGCGATTACGCTGAAAATCGTCGCCAGGTTCGGCCCGGGCAGGATTGGCCCCGACAGGATCGGAGCGACGCCGGCCAGCGGCACGTCGGTCGGCAGGCTGGCATAGCTGCGAGCCGGCGGGTTCGCGGGGAAAAGGGAGCTGGACTGTTTTTTCCCAGGCGAGGCCGGCTGAGGAATCGGGAAGAACGAGGTGGCTCGCTTGAATGCAGCCGGATCGAGCTTTTCCAGCTCTGCTAACTGGGCAGCCGCTTCCGGCAACGGGCAAGCACGCAAGTAGTTGATCACCGGCACGCGGACCCAACTCGATTTGTCATCGGCTGTCTTGAACAGCGTGACGAGCGTGTCGATCTGCGACCAGTCCTCCCAGCGGGCCAGGTCGGGGATGACCAGGTCGGCCAGCTCCGGACGGGCCAGGATCAGGTGCATCGACTTGAGCACCCGCGATTTCTCGACCACGTTGCCGTCGGTGCCATGGAAACGCAGCGCCATAATCGCCGAATAGGTGTCGGCGTATGGGCTCTGCTTGTTCGCCAGGAACAGTTCGTCGATCAGTTTCAGTCCGTCGCCGCCGCGGAGCGTCACGTAGCAGGCAATCATCGCGTCGAGTCCGGCCCGCTGGTTCGGGTCCTGGCTGCGGAGCATCTTTTCGATCAAATCGGCATCTTCCGGCTTGCCGCAAATGCCCAGCATGACCAGGTACAGCCGCTTGCGATCGGCCGGCATGTTCGCGTCCTGAATCCACTTGAGCAGCTTTTCGCGGTCCAACTGGTCCTTCAGTTTTTGAACGTCAGGATACGGAGCCTGCGCGAATTCGTCGTAGGAATCGCGGGCCAAGAGCGATTCGGGGTTTTCCAGATACTGCAGGTAGAACTCGAGCTGTTTGTCCAGGTTGTCGGGCAGTTGGCTGATCGATTTGATGTAGTCGATCGCCTTGGCCGAAACTGGCAGCGGCGAGGACCAGAGCAGATCGGGCGGATCGACGCCCATGATCAGGAACTTGGAACCCTTCGGGGCGGTGCCGAAGTATGCGGCCCGGATCGACTGGTTCGGCTTGACCAGTTGCTCGCCCTTGATGACATCCAGTATTTTGAACTCGGCGTCGGTCTCGCTTTCGCCGCTGCCGACGACTTCGGCCAACACGACAACGTCCATCGACTTCATTTCTTGCCGCAGCGTTTGGGAAACGGCCGAACAGAACGGACACGCTTCGACCGGGGCGGAGGCCGCGACCGCCAAGCTCAATCCCACCAGCGCCACTACCAGGCTGCGCATCATCCTCACCTCCAGAAACTGATCAAAAACGCTCAAGTTCGTCACACTGCTAGTTTAGGTGAATTAGGGTGGCATAGACCACGCCCGCCGAAAGATTTTTCCCGCAAGTCCCGCCAATTACGCCCCGCCGGAGGCGCACAACATGCCCAACGCGATTCCCCGATGCCACATCGAGCCGATGGGCGATTTCCAGTTTTCTTTCCAGTTAGGCGATGTTGAGGTGACACGTTGGTGCTTCTCGCCGCTGGTCCCCCGCCCCTATTTCTTTCCCGTCAACGGTCCCAGCGGCCGCTCTCTGACGCGGATGGGACACCCGGGCGCGCCGAACCATGATCACCACCGCTCGCTGTGGTTCGCCCACAACGATCTGATGGGAAACGACTTTTGGAGCGAGAACAAACCGCCGCGGATCTCGCAAAAGCAATGGTACGCCATCGAGGATGGCGACCAGGCGGCCAGCATCGCTCTCGAATTGCACTGGACCGACGGGCACGACCCCCAGCCGCTAGCTCGTCAGGATGTGATCATGACGATCCGCCCCACCGATGACGCCTGGACGCTGGAGCTGCAAAGCGACTTTCGCGGCGGCGGCGAAGGCGTGGCATTTCGAAAAAACAACTTCGGCGTGCTGGGGCTGCGGGTCGCCAAAAGCCTGTCGGTCGTCTTTGGCTCCGGCAAAATCACCGGCAGCGACGGTCAAACCGGCGAGAAAGCGTTGTTCGGCCAGCCGAACCGCTGGATCGATTTCAGCGGCCCCATCGCGAACGGCATCCACGGGCAGGAGGTCCAGGAAGGGCTAGCGCTGGTCGACCATCGAGACAATCCGCACCATCCGGCCAAATGGCACGTGCGCGACGATGGTTGGATGGGCCCGTCGCTCTCGCGCGATGAAGACGTGCCGCTCGACCCCAAGCAGCCGCTGACGGTCCGTTATCTGGTCTGCGTTCACCGCGGACCGGTCGACGCGGCGCGTATCGGCTATTTGGCCGACGTCTTCGACCAGCGCCCGCCGCGCTGCGTGGTCAAAGGCACCAAGCCCCATCACCAATGGGAAATCGTCGATCGCAGCGAATAGCCTAGCAGCGCGTTCCAAGCGACTGCGCTTGTGCGCTGGGGAGTGACAGCTCGCGCGATTGTGCATGACAGCCGAGACGGCTGTCCTACTTGTGCGCCGCATCACTTTTACCGGGCGTCAGGAAGCAAGCGACGCACAAGCTAGCGCCGGGGCAGGCAGTGTCAGGACAGGGACCGGCATCACGAAGTCGGCGGCCCGGCAGAGCCTGACATTGCTGCAGCGGTCCAGCGCGAACTGTCGCGGCTCTTCGCGGCACAAGCACAACCCGAGGAAGCGATTGCTGGCCACAAACCGAATGGGGCTGACAATGCGCCGCGTCGACACGCCCTTGCTGTCGACGTAGTCGAGGCTGACGACGAAGTCCTCGGGGGCTTGCATGGCTTTGGCTAGAATCGAACGCATCTTTCCACTCCCTTTTCACTCGAGCACGCTAGAAATATCGCAGTGGGTAGGACACGTTCGGTCACTGGCCGGCCCGATTATTTTTTATTCCTCGCTGACGCGAATATCCTGGTCCGTCGAGTTCCCGGCCAACTCCGGCGCGTACATGCCGCTGATCACCGCCGGCAAGGCTGTAAACACGCCCGGCGCCTCGGCCCGCAGTCGGTAGTGCAGCGAGTGCTGGCCGCGCGGCAAATTGCGCAGGAAAAAGGCCACGTGTTTTTCGCGCATCTCGCGGTACGTGCTCAAGCCACCTGAGAAGTCGTAGCCGCTCTGAATGTCGACCGGCTCCAACCCGGCGGCTTTGCGTTCCTCGATCATCAGATACTCGTAATCGTTCTTGCTCTCGACGATCAATTCCACTTCGACCAATGTGCCGCTGGGCAAGCCTTGAAGATCGTCGATGCGCACGCGATTGTGCGCAGCCCGTTGGCCTTGGACCAACTCCCCGCGGCTGCCCGCCTGTTCGAGCTCGCGAGCGGTCGGATCCAGCCGGTAATAGCGCCGCTGGATCTTGACCTCCAAACCGGCGGCCGCGATGTCCTCTTCGAGCGTAAAGTTGGTCGAGTACACGCTGTAATACAGCGGTCCGCGACCGGTGCGGCGAATCTCCAGCGTGTGCTCGCCACTGGGGACCGCGTTGCCCGCGATCTCGACGGTGGTCTCCGCAGTGAACAACGTGGCTGGCGTAAATTCGACCGTGCCCAGCCGCTTGCCCCCCAGCCAGACTTCGCCTTTGACTTCGGCCGCCGTCTCGCCGCTGGCTCGCAGATAGTCGGCAAACGATTCGATGACCAAGGCGGTGTCGCGCGTGCTGTTCCAGTAGGTGGAGTGCTTGCGGTTGTTGAGCAGGTACTTCACCAGCCGCGACGCCTTCTCGTCCTTGGGACTGGTCCGCGCGAGCAGCTTGAGGTAGTAGGCGTCGGCCTCGACCTCGCTGCCGTACCAGCACCACCAGTAGTTGTCGGCCGGCAGCTTCAGGTAGGCGGTCTGGTTCTCCTCGTCCTGGACCACGAACTGGGAGATGTTCTTGAGGATCATCGCCAGCTTGTCCGGCTGCTGCCCCTTGAAGAGCGCCAGGCCGAACATCGCCTTGGCGTAGACGGCCAGGTGCGTCCGGTCGCGGTAGAGGAATTCGCGCATGTCGTTGTCGAAGGTGCCGGCATCGACCAGC
>JBQCJB010000219.1:0-2154 GCA_051953155.1 Aureliella sp.
GCGTCCTCGGGCGTGAGGGCGCCAAACATAACACCCGATCGAAGTGCCTTGTCAAAACCCCGGCTCGAACCCTGCTCGCGGGGGAAGCGTTGCCGACCAGCCCGGGAGAGCGACTGGTGGCCAGCTCCGCCGGCGCGGCGAGACGAGGTGCAGCTTGGCGGGAGCGACCATCCTAGGAAAAGCTTTCCGGAGCGTGAATGCCCAGGCTGGGGTGACTTTGACAGTTCTTCGGCGCGCCGAGGCAAACTGGTGTTGCGTAAATGGGGCAGTTACCTAAAATCCGGAGTTCCCGGAGGCTGCCCAAAGACCGTTTGCGGGCCTTTCGTGCCAAAAAATCGTTCCCGGCTGTGTCAAGAACAAGTTGAAGGCGTGAGCCATGAAAGTCGTATCGTCGATCGGTGCTCTTAAGTTTCGTCATCCCGACTGCCAGGTCGTGCGCCGCCGCGGGCGAATCTACGTAATCTGCAAGAGCAACCCACGCTACAAAGTCCGCCAAGGCGGAGCCAAAAGCCGCAAGAGCAAGCGATAAATCGATCGCCGCCCGAGGGCGTCCTTGCCAAAGCAAGGCGAACGCAAAAGCGAGGGGCTGATCTAAGAGGCATCGCGCAGCGAAGAGTTTTTCTTCGCGCCATTCCCGCCTGTCCCCCTTGCGCGCTGCGATAGCGCTGCCCCGCAGCGCACTCTTCTCGAAGCGGCGCGAGGGGCAGACTGAAAAAAAGCAGGGTAACCGCCCGGGCTGTCCGGCACACCGGCTACTTTCTTCCTGCTGTCTTTTCTTACTTAGGCCAAGATGTCGTTGACGACGTTGCCGTAGACATCCGTCAGGCGGAAGTCGCGGCCGGCGTGGCGGTAGGTCAGCCGCTGATGGTCGATGCCCAAGAGATGCAGGATCGTGGCATGCAGGTCATGCATGTGCACGCGGTTCTGCTGCGCGTGGTAGCCGAATTCGTCGGTCTCGCCATAGGCCATGCCCGTCCGCAAACCGCCACCGGCCAGCCATACCGTAAAGCCCTGTGGATTGTGGTCGCGACCGTTGCTCCCCTGGACCGTCGGCGTCCGACCGAATTCGCCTCCCCAGACGACCAGCGTGTCGTCGAGCATGCCGCGTTGCCGCAAGTCGGTCAGCAAGCCGGCGATGGGTCGATCGGTCGCCAGGCAATTCTTTTCATGCCCCTGCTTCAAGCCGCCGTGCTGGTCCCATACGTTGCCGGTCGATAGTTCGACATACCGCACGCCCGCCTCGAGCAAGCGGCGGCCCAGCAGGCACTGCCGACCGAAGTTGTCGGTCTCTTTCTCCCCGACGCCATAGAGCCGCTGTGTCCCCGACGACTCGCGCGACAGGTCGAGCACCTCCGGAGCCGACTGCTGCATCCGGCTAGCCAGGTCGTACGTCTCGATCATTCCCGACACGCTGGCGTCGTGACCGAGCTGGCTGAGATGCTCGCGGTTGAGCGACTGGATCAGCTCCAGCCGCCGCGTACTCCGCGCCGCGTCACCATCCTGCGGCAGAAGATAATCGATCATCGTCGAGCCGAGTTTGCCCTGCCGCCCGATCGTCGATGCCTGATGCTCGGCGGGCAGAAAGGCAGCCCCGTAATTCCGCGGGCCACCGTGGCCAGACGACGGCGCGATCGACACGAAGGCCGGCAAATTCGGATTCTGCGATCCCAAGCCATACGAGACCCACGCGCCCAGCGACGGCCTGGGCAGGTTGTCGCTGCCGGTGTGCAGCATCGAGACCGCCTGACCGTGCGACTGCCCACGGCTGTGCATCGAGCGGATGATGCATAGTTCGTCGACATGCGCCGCCGTATGAGGCAACAGCTCGGAGACCCACAAGCCCGACTGACCATGCCGCGCAAATTTCCATGGCGACTTCATCAAGACCGGCTTGGCATCGATGTTGGCCGGAGCTTCGAAGGGCAGGGGCTGGCCGTCGTTGCGCTGCAGGGCCGGTTTGTAGTCGAACGTGTCGACGTGGCTGGGCCCGCCGTGCATGAACAGAAAAATCACGCGGGATACGCGTGGCGCGTGATGCGTCCGCACCGGTGCTTCGCCAGACGTGGCGGCAACGCCCACCGCGTTCAGACCACCCAGCGACGCCATCACGGCCGTCGACATCAAGAAGCGGCGGCGAGTCTGGTCCGCGCGGCC
>JBQCJB010000220.1:0-3158 GCA_051953155.1 Aureliella sp.
ACCACCCGCGTCTTGCCGCTGCCGGGCCCGGCCAACAACAGCAGCGGTCCGTCGACCGTCAACACTGCAGCCCGCTGTGACGAATTCAAACCTTGCAGAAGTGCCGATTCCATACTCGCTCGATCACCGAAATCGCTCGTCCTATTGCTAGCAGCCCGAAGCGCGTTTGTGCCGTCGGTTGACTGTGTTATACTCTGCCCCGTGGTTCTGAGGAACGAGCCACGCGGAGCAAAAGACTATTGGCGACTCAAATGATTTGAACAGGAGGAACGATGTCGCGGACCAGGATTCCACTCAGTCAAGCCGACGAACAAGCCCGCAAGATGCGCGAGCGTTTGGATTTGAGCACTGCCGAAATCGGCCTGGCAGTGCGGACGACCAACTGCCTGGAGGAGAAAGGCATTTTCACGGTGCGGCAACTGCTGGCCAGCACGCGTGACGATCTCTTGAGCATCTCGAACTTCGGCGAGAAGACGCTCGAAGAAGTCTACCTGGCGCTCGAAAAGATCGGCTTTGCCCGCCCAGGACGCCGACCCACTGCGCCTCGCTAACAGCAGTATTCCCGAGTGCGGTTGACCCAGCTGCATGTCGATCCGCGCGGGAGCACTGGCCCGGGCCGCGCAGGATCCGCTGATGCACTGGCCGCGCAGTCCCTCGCTCAAAAAGAGAGCGTGGGGCTGCGTGGCTGTGCTATTCGGTGACGCTTTCGTTTTCGACCGACGAAGCATCGGTCGAAAGCAGCCTCAGGAGCATCGACCGCAGGTCGCGAACTTTCAGCGGCATGCCGATCATGACGCGCTTGGGGCCGGTCTTGGCGTGGCGAATGATGAACTGCTGTTTGCGATCGACCAGCAAGATGGCCGGCATATCGGCCGTGTGCGCCTGTTCGCCCAAGCGATTAAAAGCGTCCAGCGCGCTGCCACCCAGTTCCGGCGCGCTGAAGATCAAGCATTCCGCGGGGCGTTCTTCGCCGGGGCTGAAGCGCGCCAGCGCCCGCTCGGGATCGCTGTAGACCAGCACCCGGTAGCCGCGCTTCTTGAGCTTGTCGCGGATCAGGTCCTGAAACTCCAGCTTGCTCTCGACCAGCATCACCGTGTGGCCGGCTCCCTCGTTGCTGATCTCTTCATCGGCAGTCGGTTCGGCATCGGCCAGCGTCCGGGGGACAGTTTGCGTATCCCCAGCCTCCAACCGCTCGATCATCGCGCGCAATTCCTGGACCATCTGCGTGGCCGTTTGAAAACGCCGGGTCGGATCGAACTCCATCGCTTTCTGAACCAGAGCGACCACATTCTTGGGCAACTCAGGGGCAATCTGGCCGAGCGGTCGAACTTCGCGAAATCGCGATACGTTCAAGCGGGCCATGCGGTCGCGGGTTTCGGTCAGCGGCGATTCACCGCTGAGGCAGTGATAGAGCATGCAGCCGAGAAAGTACAAGTCGCTGCGCGAATCATCCTTGCGGACACCCGTGCCGCGCTCCAGCGCCGCATAGTCGATGGCCCGCGCATTGGGGCAGTCGGCCAAGGCCGCTTCGTTGCTCGTGTCGGCCAGGGCCGCCAAACCGAAGTCCACCAGCTTGCCCGAGCCTTGGCTGGTGACCAGCACGTTGCTCAGTTTCATGTCGCGGTGGGTGATGCCATAGTTGGCGGCATAGGCCAGCGCGTTGGCGACGTCGGCGATCAACCGCAGCGCAGTCAGCGGTTCCAGCTTGCCGCGGATTTTGACCAGCTCGCGGAGGGTCTGCCCTTCGACGAATTCCATGACCATGAACGGATTGCGCGGGTCGGCGACGACCTCGTAAATGGCCACGATGTTCGGATGCCGCAGTTGGATGCCCACTTTGGCCTCGCGCATGAACTGCTCGACCTGCGCCGGTTCACCGCGATGGCGCCGGCGGAGGACTTTGACCGCGGCCACGCGGCCACTCTCGCGATGAACCGCCCGATACACGCGAGCGAACGTACCGGCACCAATCAGGTAAAGGACCTTGTACTGGCCATAGAAATAGCCCGACATCTCGTTCTTGAGCAGCCGGTCGACCTGCAAATTGGTCAGCAGCTGCTTCCGCTGCAACACGCGCAGCAGATCGTCGCAAGTGCCGTCGACCGTCCCGACTTCTGCCCAGGCCTGTTCGACCTCCAAGGGTTCCAGCAAACCAAGTTGGACGATGCGCTGAGATAACGAAGCTGGCGTGAAACTGGTCATTCGGTCTTGATCGGCATGAGATGAAAATGAGTCCGGCGCTAAGTTTGATAGTATGTCAGATGGTCCAAAAACGCAAACCTCTGGCCACCCCGGACAGCGGGCTGTGGTGTGCGTTCTTCGTTGCTGGAACGGCTTAACGGAGGGCTCGCGGCGAGAGCACAAAGCGACGATCTTGCTTCAATTCTCGATGCCGGCGCCACAATACGATCAACGCGCACAGCCCGATGATCAGGCCGGGCCAAATGACCGGTAAGACCAGGCAAGTCACCGCGGCCAGACCGAGCCAAAGTGGCCAAACCAACTCGGCCAGCCCGATCAGCCGGTTCTTCAGCCACGCCGAACGAAAACTCCACAAAATCAAACTCAAAGCAAGCAAACTCGCAGCTGCCACCAGCTGGGCCATCATGGCTCTGGCCAGGCTCGGGCGGCCGGTGTGGATGGACAGCTGGCCGCCGACGGCCAACGGATCGAGTCGAAACCATCGCAGCGAGGCTTGCGATTCCCCGACATCTTCCGGCGATGGCTCGGGCAACTCGTCCAGGTCGATTTCCAGCAGTCGTGCATACTGCTGCCAAAAGAGACTGGTCGCGACAGTGCCGGGCTGGCCGTTGGCCGGATTGTTGGCGGCGGCATCGCGCGGGAGGAACTGCTTGGGCACCGTCAGGTCTGCTTCGCGAATGTCGAGCACATCGGGATTCCAATGTGGCAGCCAACTGGCCCGCTCCTCGGCAGTGTGGTCTGCGGCAGTCGGAGCGGCGTGGACGAGCGTGTCAACCCAGGCCGAGCCCAGCAACTGGTCGGCTTCGTCAGAACTGAGTTCGCTGGCTGTATGGCTGGCGTCCAAAGCCAGAGCGTCTTGTGCGTCACGCTCGCCCTGAAGTCCAACCAGTACGTTACCCGAGGAGCGTGCGTCGAGCTCGGGCAGTTGCAGGTCGAGCCGGCCGGCCGGCCGGGAT
>JBQCJB010000221.1:0-2059 GCA_051953155.1 Aureliella sp.
AAGAGCTATTTGCAAACAACGTGCCTATTCGAAGTGCGGCCGGCCGATGGCGGTTTCCACCCGACCAAACGCCGGGATCGTCTTGAGCCGAGACTTAGCCCGAAACCGGATTGAACCAGACCCAACCCAAATTGAGCGCACCACGATGCCGATGAGAGATTTGCGCCGCGACTACGAGCTGAAGGCTCTCAATCGCGACGACCTGCGACCCGACCCGATCGACCAGTTCCATAACTGGTTCGCCGACGCCCAGAACGCCGAGCATCCCGACTGGCTGGAACTGAACGCGATGACGCTGGCAACCTACGACGCCGACACTGGCCTGGTCGCCGCGCGGATGGTGCTGCTCAAACATGTGGACGCGGAAGGTTTCACATTTTTCACCAACTACGACTCGGATAAAGGGCGGCAACTGGCCTCACATCCACAGGCGAGCCTCGTGCTCTACTGGCCGCACATCGAGCGTCAAGTTCGCGTGCAGGGCCAGGTGACCATGACCGACGCTGCGACGAGCACGCATTACTTTCATGCTCGCCCGCGTTCCAGTCAGTTGGGCGCAGCAGCCAGTATGCAGTCGGCCCCGGTGGCCGACCGGCATGTTCTCGAAGCGGAGGTTGCGCGGCTGGACGAACTGTACCGCGGCCAACCGATTCCGCGCCCCGAACATTGGGGCGGCTACACGGTGCGTCCTGATGCGATCGAATTTTGGCAGGGGCGTCGCGATCGCTTGCACGACCGCTTCCTCTACCGGCGCGGCAAGGACGGTCGCGGCTCGGCAGAGTGGTCGATCGAACGCCTATCGCCTTGACGAATTCTTTGAGCGTGCGGAGCCGGTGATGAATGCGACGCTACGAATCGCGCTACGGGCCCTGGCCAAAAACACTCTCCGCGCCGGCCTGACCATTTTGGGCGTCGTCATCGGCATCGCCGCCGTGACGGCGATGGTCTCGGTCGGGATGTCGGCGACGGCCCTGGTGCAAGGCGAGTTTTCGAATCTCGGCACCAACGTCATCGTGGTCATCCCGGGCAACGAACAGACGCGCGGCGGGGTGCGCAGCCAGATCATGTCGCTCAAGCCCGCCGATGCCAAGGCCATTGAACGCGAATGCCCCAGCGTCTTGGCCGCCACGCCCGTGGTGGTCACCAGCGCGCCGGCGGTGTACGGCAACAGCAACTGGACGCCGCGCGAAATGTTCGGCGTCGATGAGACCTTTCCTACCGTCCGCAACTGGCAACTTCGTCGCGGCAGTTTTTTCTCCGATCGCGACGTTGCCACGGGCAATAAAGTTTGTGTGCTCGGGCAAACGGTCGTCAACAATCTGTTCCAGACCAGCAACCCGATCGGCCAGACGATTCGCGTCAAAAATATCCCGTTCGAAGTCGTCGGCGTGCTGAACGCCAAAGGCGCGAATATGGTCGGCGACGATCAGGACGATGTCGTCATCATGCCGTACACGACTGTACGCAAACGTTTACAGGGCGCCGATTTCGATTCGGTGAATGTGATCCTGGCTTCTGCTCGCAGTTCGACCATGATGAAGTCTGCCGAGCTGGAAATGCGATCGCTGTTACTGGACCGGCATGATATCGCCCCCGGCGAACCGGCCGATTTCGAAGTCGCTAATACGACGGAAATTGCCAGCGTGTTCGGCATCATTACGGGTACAATGACGATGCTGCTGGCAGCCATTGCAAGCGTCTCGCTGTTGGTCGGCGGTGTCGGAATCATGAACATCATGTTGGTTTCCGTAACCGAACGCACGCGCGAGATCGGTATTCGCATGGCGGTCGGAGCCCGCCCGCGCGATATCTTGATGCAATTTCTGGTCGAATCGATGGTCCTGTCGTTGATCGGTGGTCTGATCGGAATTGCCTTGGGGATTGGTGCGGCCGTCGGTTTGACGCTGACGATCAACTCGCTCAGTTCCGGCCGGCCTTGGCCGATGGTCAGCAGCTACATGACGGCGCTCGGCGCGCTGGCGTTTTCGGCACGGGTGGGCATTGGTTGCGGCTACTATCCAGCCGGGCGAGCCAGCCGTTTGGATCCGATCGATGCCCT
>JBQCJB010000222.1:0-4248 GCA_051953155.1 Aureliella sp.
TCGAAAAGGGCACGGTCTGGCAACGCTTCAACGAAGACCGTTTTTGGGAAAAGCACAACTGCATCCTGACCCACGGCGGCGGGCAACCGTCGCGCGGCGTCCGCCGCTTGCTCTATCGCCTGCACAACGAACTCAAGCTGCCCATTTATTGCTTGCTCGATAACGACCCTTGGGGGTACTACATCTACAGCGTCATCAAGCAGGGCTCGATCAATTTGGCATTCGAGTCGCAGCGCATGGCCGTTCCGGACGCAAAGTTCATCGGGCTGCGAAGCACCGACCTGGAGCGCTGCGAACTGGATATCGGTGTGAGCATCGAACTGAACGACAACGATCGCAAGCGAGCCAAGCAGATCGCCAAGTATCCATGGTTTGAGAACAAGAAGAGCTGGCAACGCGAGATCGACCAGATGCTGAAAAACAATTTCAAGCTGGAAGTCGAAGCCTTGCTCAGCAAGGACATTTCGTACGTGACCGAGGTCTACGTCCCAGAACGGCTGGCCGAGGGAGATTTCTTGGACTGAGCCGCGCCAGCTGAACTCTTCGGGGCTGCTACTGAACTCACGCCACATCGCCTCTCGACCGAATCAGAAAATGCACCAGCCACCCGCGAAAACGTTTCCGCGAGTGGCTTGGCGAGTTTTGAATTGGATTCAGGCGGGATGACCAGCAGGCAGGTGCGCGGCGTTAGGCGGGGACGGGCTCGGTGACCCATTGGCTGAGGCTGCGCTGCGGGATGGGCAGTTTGAGAATCGGTGCGAACTCTTCGAAGCCTGCGTCGACCTCCTGCAGCAATCCAGGAAGCAAGTCGGCCGAGCCTGGCAGCAGCTGCGCACAGCCTTGCAAGAACTCGTCGCGTTCTTCCCACTGCTGATCGCGGCACGATGGCAGGAGTGAAGCCAGGGCGACGGCGGCCGCGTCGCGCAGTGGCGGATTGGCCGAGAGCAAGCCGTCGAGGTTCGGATGCCGTTCAATTAGCACGGCGAATTCTTCGGGCAAGCGCCAGTTGCGAACCAGCGCAGCGGCGGCCTCGGCGTGGTCCCAGCCAAAGACTTCGCGTTCCAGTTGGCTGAGCCGAATGCGTTCTTGTCCGCAGCGCTCGATCAAATGTTGGTACTGTTCGGGCAGCTCGCGGAGCAGCAAAGGAATCGCCATATCCTGCAGCAGTGCGGCGGCGAACAGGTCTTCGGCGTTGGGCAGTTTGAGCGAGCGGCCCAGCAGGCGTGCAAAGACGGCGCGGCGGAGCGAATCCTGCCACAGGTTTTTGAGATCGAACGGACCGAACTTCGGATTCGGAATCAGGCTGAAGACCGCGCTCCACAGAGCGAAGTTTTTGATCGTCCGCACGCCGACCAGCGAAATGGCTTGTTTGACGCTGGCGATCTCGCGCGAGAACCCGAAGTAACTGGAGTTCACGAACTTCAGAACTTGCCCCATCAAACCCGCGTCGGCTTCGATCGGTTTGGCGAACTCGTTCGGACCGTTGTTCGGGTCCTGGGAAAGCTCGATCAAGCGGATGGCCGACTGCGGCAGAGCCGGCAATTGTGCCGTTGCCAGGACTTCCTTGAGATTCACCGGGGAAAGTGGACAACTCATACGCGATCCTCGAATAACTGCCAGGAACAAATGCATTGCGGGCAAGTCTGGAGTGGCCAGTCGATGCCGGGCGAAAGCTACCGGAGCTGGAAAGCTCCCGAAGGAAGGTTAGTTCACACCTCGCTCCTCGGCCGGTAGAAAAGCGGCCTCTCAGGCTGCTGGCCCGAGAGCCGCGACCGGCACAACCCGCACCGTCGCCACAGCCGCATGCCTCGCCTCTTGTTGGGAGTCGCTCTCCGGGAGATGCGACGCGCTTGCGCGCTTGTCCGCGAACCGAGGGCGGAACACGCGGCAATCTTTCCTGCGTCGTGCTGCGTCCCGAGCGGCGTTCGCGGCCGGCATAGCCATGTGGGCAACCCTTGCCGCCCTCCTTATAATTCTGCATTCCAAGCCTCGGACCGGCGGTTTTGCCTTTGGTTTGAGTTCACCCCAGTCGAGTAACGGCGAGAAAGTTGGCGAAGATGAGCGAAGTTGAGCGGACAGTGATTATTGGCAGCGGCCCGGCCGGTTGGTCAGCGGCCATTTATGCGGCGCGGGCGAGCCTCCATCCGCTGCTGTTCGAAGGCACTCCCAAGCCCGAGATGATTCCGCTGGGGCAGCTGGCCTACACGACCGAGGTCGAGAACTTCGCTGGTTTTCCGGCTGGAAATATTCGGGCGTTCGTCGAGAGCGCCGTCGATGCCGATCGGCACTTTAACCTGCCGCCACCGCCGGCAGGCCATGAACGCGACGGCAAACCGCATTACGCCGTGCAGGGCGTCGAGCTGATGGAGTTGATGAAGCAGCAGGCGCTGAACTTCGGCACGCGAGTCGTCGGTGACGACATCGTCGAAGTCGATTTTTCGAGCTGGCCGCTGAAGGTCAAACCGGCTGACGGTCCAGCGGTGCTCGCGCAAACGGTGATCATCGCCACCGGCGCGCGGGCCAACTACCTGGGCCTCCCCTCGGAACATCAGTACAAGAACAAAGGGGTCAGCGCGTGCGCGGTCTGCGACGGGGCCCTGCCGATGTACCGCAGCAAGCCGCTGGCAGTAATCGGCGGTGGCGATTCGGCGGTCGAAGAGGCCACCTACCTGGCCAACCTCAAAGGGGCCGACACGATTTATCTGGTCCATCGCCGCCATGAACTGCGGGCTTCGCAAATTATGCAGGAGCGAGCTCTGAACCATCCCAAGATCAAGATGGTTTGGAACAGCGTCGTCGATGAAGTCTTGGGCGATGGCAAGCAAGTCACCGGACTGCGTCTGATGAGCACGCTCGATGGTTCGCATAGCGAGTTACCGGTCAAAGGTATGTTCGTCGCCATCGGCCATACGCCCAATACCGATTTCCTCAAGGGGCAGGTCGCCATGCATCCCAATGGCTACCTCAAGTGGACCAAGCCCTTCCGCACGCATACCAGCGTTGCCGGTGTGTTCGCCGCTGGCGATGTCGCCGACGACTATTACCGCCAGGCGATCACGTCGGCCGGCACCGGGTGTATGGCGGCGCTGGATGCCGAACGCTTCCTTGCCGAGAAAGGCCATTCATGAGCCCAGCCGACGGATCGAAGAACGCGCCATGGATTAGTGTCGCCGCAGCCCGCGAGCAAGCGGCGATTGGCCGCGAGGTCGAAGTGCGAGGCTGGGTCCGCACGCGCCGCGACAGCAAAGGTGGCTTCAGTTTTATCGAAGTGAACGACGGTAGTTGTCTGGACAATCTTCAAATCATTGCCGATGCGTCGCTGCCTAATTACAGCAGCGACATTGCCAACCTGTCGGTGGGATCATCGATCGTCGCGTCCGGTCAACTCAAGGTCAGCCAGGGTGGCGGACAAGCCACCGAGCTGGCGGCTCAGTCGCTCGAGGTCATCGGCCTGGCCGATCCGCAGAGCTATCCGCTCCAGAAGAAGCGGCACACGTTCGAAAAGCTCCGCGAGTGGGCTCACCTGCGACCGCGGACCAATTCGTTCGGCGCGCTGGCCCGCGTCCGCAACCAGTTGAGCATGAGCACGCACCAGTTCTTTCAGGAGGAAGGCTTCTTCTATCTCAACACGCCGATCATCACGGCCAGCGACTGCGAAGGCGCAGGCCAGATGTTCCGCGTCACCACGCTGCCGCTGGAGAAACTGCCGCTGAAAGATGGCAAGGTCGACTTCAGCCAGGACTTTTTCGGCAAGTCAGCCTACCTGACCGTGTCGGGTCAGTTGGAAGGGGAGATCTACGCGACCGCGCTGGGCAAGGTCTACACCTTCGGTCCGACGTTTCGCGCCGAGAACAGCAACACCAGCCGGCACTTGGCTGAGTTCTGGATGATCGAGCCGGAAGCGGCCTTTTTCACGCTGGCCGACAACATGGCCTTGGCGGAGCGCTACATCCAGCGGTTGCTCGGCGACGTCTTGTCAAAGTCGGCCGAGGACATGGCGTTTTTCGACCAGCGTATCCAGCCGGGGCTTCGCGAAGCGCTCTCGGCGGTGCTGAACAAACCGTTCGAACATCTCACCTACACCGAAGCGGTCGCCATCCTCGAACGCTCCGGAGAGAAATTCGAATTCCCGTGCTCATGGGGCAGCGATCTGCAGGCGGAGCATGAGCGCTACTTGACCGAAAAGCATGTCAAAGGCCCGCTGATCCTGTACAACTACCCCAAGTCGATCAAACCGTTCTACATGCG
>JBQCJB010000223.1:0-2778 GCA_051953155.1 Aureliella sp.
GTCGACGAACTGCGCTGGCACGCCGATCCGGCCGCCGAACGGCAACTGCTGGACGAAATCTTCAGCCGCTTTGGACAGTAGCTCGAGCGCCGGCCAGTGATGCTGCGCCTGGTCGACACAGTACAATGGCCCGGCTTCGATGCGATGGGCATAGGGCCAGCATGCTAGCGACAAGTTTCTCGTTAAGCGGTACGACGATGCGATTGGCTGGGAAAACGGCATTGGTTACAGGTGGCACCCAAGGCGTCGGCGCTGCCATTGCCCTGGCCATTGCCAAAGCGGGCGGCGATTTGGTGCTGCATGGTCTCAGAGACGACGATACTTGCCGGCAAACTGTCGAGGCGTGTCAAGCCTGCGGTGTCCGCGTCAGCACCGTATTCGTCGATCTGATGGACGAGACGTCGCGGGCGGTTGACCAGTTGATGTTGCAGACGCTGGCCGTCGCTCCCGATGTCAGCCTGTTGGTCAACAACGCCGGCACCTTTATGGACAAGCCGTTTCTGGAGACGGATCTGGAGACGTTCGAACGCACCTGGCGCTTGAACGTTGCGGCCGGATATTTTTTGACGCAGGCCTGGGCGCGGCGATGGATCGACCAGCAGGTGCGCGGGCGAGTCCTGTTCACCGGTTCGATCAACGGCCAGTTGGCCGAGATGGACCACTCCGCCTACGACACCAGCAAAGGGGCGGTGTGGATGATGGTGCGATCGCTGTGCGTCGCTCTCGCGCCGCTGGGCATTCGCGTTAACGCGATCGCACCGGGACTGGTCGTGACGCCGCTGACCGCCGGTGTGCTCGAGCGCGATCCGCAAGCTCTTCAGTGGATGCGACTGCACACGCCCAATGGCCAAGTGCCTGGTCCGGACGTGTGCGGGCCGGCGGCCGTTTTCTTGCTCAGCGACGAGGCCGAGCACATCCATGGCCAGACGCTGCTGGTCGATGGAGGCATGAGCGTCTGGCAGCAACCCGATTTGCCCCCTATGTATCGCGCGCCGGCAGGTGGCGTGTGAAGGCTGCATGCGGCCAGACAATGGTTTACGATGCAGTTAAGCTCGTCGGCACAGGTCACTCACTTTTTTCTAGTTTGCCTTGAACGCAAATTGCTTGTGGCAACGCGAGCATTCCTCGACAACCACGCTCTTAGATTGGAGCCCAATACCATGAAATCGATTCGTCTGACGCCAGCTTGGTTATGGCTGTCGCTGCTGGGCTGTGCGGTGCTCGCAGGCCAGAGTGCCGGAGCTCGAGCGGCCGAACGTCCGAACGTGCTTTTCATTTGCGTCGACGACCTCAAGCCGGCCCTTGGCTGCTATGGCGATAAAGTAGCCAAGTCGCCGAACATCGACCGGCTGGCTGCTCGCGGCGTGCAGTTCCAAAACGCTTACTGCAACCAAGCCGTCTGTGCGCCGTCGCGCAATTCACTCTTGACCGGTCTGCGTTCCCAGACGCTGGGCATTTACGATCTAGGAACGAATTTTCGCATCGCCCGTCCCGATGCGGTAACTCTGCCCCAGTTGTTCAAGCAGCAAGGCTGGCGGACCGAAGGGCTGGGCAAGATTTTTCATGTCGGGCATGGCAATCACGAAGACGAAGCCTCGTGGAGCGTGCCGCACTGGCGAGCCAACGTCATCTCGTATGCGCTGCCCGAGAGCAAGGCCCCCAGCGGCCTGACGCGCGAGGAAGCCTTGTTCGCGAACAAGTCGGCTAAGGATCTGCCGCGCGGCGCTGCGTACGAGATGGCCGACGTACCCGACAACACCTACCCCGACGGCGCGCTGGCGGACGAAGCCATTCGCCGGTTGCAGGCAGTCAAAGATCGCCCGGACCAACCCTTCTTCATCGCAGTCGGTTTCGTCAAACCGCATTTGCCCTTCGTGGCGCCTAAAAAGTACTGGGATCTTTATGACCGAGCCAAGATGCCACTGGCCGAAGTCCGCCAGCCTCCCGAAGGCGCACCGAGCTACGCACCACAGTTCGGCGGCGAACTGCGCCAGTACCGGGACGTGCCCGAAAAAGGTGCCCTCGACGACGACCTGCAACGCACGCTGGTCCACGGTTACTACGCAGCGATGAGCTACATGGATGCGCAAGTCGGCCGCGTGCTGGCGGAGCTGGACCGACTGGAGCTGGATCGAAATACGGTCATTGTGCTCTGGGGCGATCACGGCTGGCATCTGGGCGATCACAGCATCTGGTGCAAGCACACCAATTACGAACAGGCGACGCACATTCCCCTGATGGTCGTGGCCCCCGGCGCGGTAAAGGGAGGCCGGTCGGCGTCGCTGGTGGAAACCGTCGACATTTACCCGACGCTTTGTGAGCTGTGCGGCATCGCACCTCCGGCGGGCTTGGACGGGCAAAGCTTCGTCAAGACGCTGCGCGATCCGGCCGCAGCGACTAAGCCATACGTGTTGCATTCGTATCCTCGCAGCTCGCCCGAGCGCGGGCCGATGATCGGTCGCGCGCTGCGCGACGAGCGTTACCGACTGGTCGAATGGAAGAAGATCGGCGCAGCGCCCGAAACCGCCGAACTGGAACTGTACGACTACGTCGGCGATCCGCTCGAGAAGCGCAACCTGGCCGCCTCTCAGCCGGACGTTGCCGGGCGGCTGCATGCGATCTTGAACAAACTCCCCGAGGCCAAGCCGCAGGTGAAGGCCGCGCCACAAGCCAGCGCAGCCACCAAGAGCGCCAAGCTCGACCGCAACCAACTGTTTTCGAAAAAAGATACCAACGGAGATGGCCAGCTGACGCGCGAGGAATTCCTGCGAGGGCAGC
>JBQCJB010000224.1:0-3175 GCA_051953155.1 Aureliella sp.
TGCCCGAGGCCGGCCTGCGCAGCCAGCAGCCGCGCGTCGCCCAGTTCGGCAACGGTGACCTGTTCGGTGATCGGATCGGAGAGCAATTCGGCGGCGGCGCGGCAGACATCGCTCTCGTCGAGATTGCCGGCTAACAGAAAACCGTGTGCTGCCGCGATGCGTAGATGGCTGCCCAGCCCCAGGTCGCGGGCTTCGGCCGCAAGTGCTTGTCCCGCTGTATCGACTTGGCCATCGGCCGGAAGAACGTCAACTTCCCAGAGCGTCACGAGTTGCCTTTCCCGCTTCCAACAATTGTTCCAATCGCTCACCGTCGCCGCTTTCGAGTGCAAGCTGCCAGTGTTCCAGCACTTTGGCAAAGTTCTGCAAAGCCCGCAAGGCAGGGAGACGGTTTTCCTCGAGGATCTGCCGCCACAATTTGGCATTTCCTTTGGCCAAGCGGGTCGATCCTCGCCATCCGGGCCCGGTTAACGGCAACAGCTCGCGCGGCGTGGCCGCAGCCAGGGCCGAAGCCACGACGTGCGGCAAATGGCTCGTTTGCGCCAGCGCGGCATCGTGTTCGGTCGGAGACATGCAATGCGTCTCGGCTCCCAGGCTCTGCCACAGCCGCTCGGTGCGCGCGACCTGGTCCGGCGGCGTTCCCTGCGCCGGAGTCACGATGACCAGACTGCCTTCCAGGAGATCCGCCCGAGCGTGTTCGTAACCGGTGCCGGTGCCGCCGGCCAGCGGATGCGAGCCGACGAACGGCGCCAGCGGAGCCGTCGCTTCGATGTGGTCGACGATGCGCGCCTTGGTGCTGCCGACGTCGGTGATCAGGCCGCCGGGTTGCAGGACCTCCGCAGACTCGAGAACCAGTTCGGCGATCTGCTGCACCGGTGCGCAGCAGATAACCAGGTCCGCGTCCCGCGCCGCCGTGCGCACGTCGGCTTCGGCCACGTCAATCACGCCAGCCTCGACCGCGCCGAGCGGCGGCTTGCCAGGTCGTCCGACCCCGACGACTTGTCCCGCCAGTCGCCGCGAGCGCAAGGCCAAGCCGATCGAGCCGCCGAGCAAGCCCACGCCGACAATTACCGCTTTGTTCCACATCATCGGCATCGTCTTACGGCAACACACGCAGCCGCAGATCGCGAAACTCGACCGGCGCCCCTTCCGATTCCAAACACAGGTGACCGGTGGCAGGTTGGCACTGGTTGCCGCCGGAGACCTCTTCGCCGTTGACCCACAACCGCACTTCGCCGTTGATCGCTCGCACGTAATAGTGGTTCCACTGGTTCGTTCCACGGCTGAGCTGCTTGCGCGGAAAGCTCCGGCTGCCGTTGGGCGACTTGGGTTCAAAGGGTGTCATCTTGCTTTGCCCGACGGGAAACACGTCGCCATGCGTCGTGAACCAGTCCCCCTTCTTGCCCGTGTTCTTTTCGTATTTCTCAGTAAAGCCTTCGTCGAGCACTTGGATCTCGATGCCTACTTTCGGCAGTCGCCCCGGCGGCAGGTCGACCATGCCCTCGGGGGCCGCCCAAATGAAAATGCCCGAGTTGCCACCGCGCGAGAGATGGCGCCACTGGGCTACCAATTCGAAGTTGGTCAGTTGCTCGCGGGTCCGCGTGACGCCAACCGGTTTGCCGGTGCACTTGGCCAAAGTGCCATCCCACGTCCAGGTGTCCTCTTCCAGATTCACACGTTCGAAGTCGTCGGCGGTGAGCGTCTTCCAGCCCGGGCCTTCGCCGTCGATGCACGCCTTCGTCACCGGCGCTGCGTCCTGGGCGGACGCGTGCCGCTGCTCCGCTTGCAAGCAGACGCAGCCCAGTACGCTCAATGCCGCCAGTGCGCACCGAGGAAAACCAGTCGCGAATCGTAGAAGCCAAGCCATGATGATGTCCTCTCCCAAGAGTTCTGCCACAGGAGGCTACTTGCCTTGAGGAGTATAACCGACAAGGATGGGCCTTGGTGTCCCACCCCAGTTGCCTTGCGTTTTCAGCGAATCGTTCGCGGGCCGGCCCGTGGCGCGATTTGTTGTGGGACCACCCGATCCGAGTCCCACGAAAGTCTGTAGAAATGAATCACCCTTGGCGAATGGGCGGCTGCGCTTTGGCATTGTTGGGCGTCTGCGGAGCGACGCTGGGGCTCTGGGCGCAATCGGCTCCGCCCCCGCCGCCGGCTCCGCAAGCGATCGCGACCGAGCACCTGCACAACGTCTTTCAACTGTCGGATCGGATTTTCAGCGGCAGCGAACCGAAGACCGCAGCGGCCATGGCCGAGCTGGCGCAGTTGGGGATCAAGACAATCGTCAGCGTCGATGGCATCGCGCCGAATGTCGTTCTGGCCAAGCAGGCGGGCATGCGCTACATCCATGTACCGATCGGTTACGACGGCGTGTCGCGCGAAGCGGGCCGAGCCCTGGCGCGGGTGGCCCGTGAGGTCCCGGGCAAAATTTACATCCACTGCCATCACGGCAAGCACCGCGGACCGGCCGCCGCCGCCATCGTATGCCGAACCGATGATGGCCGCACGGGCATGGCGGCTCGAGTCATCCTCGAAAAAGCGGGAACAGGCCGAGAGTATCCTGGCTTGTGGCGCGACGTTGCAAGTTTTCAACCGCCACCGGCCGGCGCCGCCTTGCCGCCGCTGGTCGAGCGGGCCGCAGTGGAATCGCTGCCGGCCGCAATGGCTCGGCTCGACCGCACCTTTGATCGCCTCAAGCTGTGCGCTGCCAGCCAGTGGCAGACGCCGCCGGATCATCCCGACATCACGCCCGCGCGCGAAGCGGTCCAGTTGATGGAAGCGTTCGCCGAGGCGGCTCGAGCCAGCGCCGACAATCACACGCTGGAACTTCGCCAGCCCCTGGCCGCCAGCCGCCAGCTGGCCGATGCGCTCGTGCGCGCCCTCGAGGCCGTACCAGCCGACGGCCCGCAAGCGGACGCTGCGATGGCCAAGCTGAGCGCCAGCTGCAACGCCTGCCACGAGCGCCACAGAAATCAAAAGTAGGACAGCCGTCTCGGCTGTCTCCGGGAACGAGACAATCGGGACGGGTATCCCACTGCGGGACTCTTAGTAGGACAGCCGTCTCGGCTGTCTCCGGAAAAAAAATGACACCCGAGACGGGTATCCCACTCAACACACCCGACACCCGGGACGGGTATCCCACTGCGGGACGGGTAGCTCTTAGTAGGACAGCCGTCTC
>JBQCJB010000225.1:0-3641 GCA_051953155.1 Aureliella sp.
CCACCCACCCCTGCGACCTTCCCAAGATATGACAAACGGATTTCAAGTTCTCATCGTTGACGACGAACCGAACATACGTTCAGGCCTTTTGCGAGGTCTGGCCACGGAAGCGGAAACGATCGACGCGGCCAGCGATGCCACCGAAGCCTTGGAGAAATTCGAGCGCCAGAATTATCAGGTCGTCATCTCCGACGTACGTTTACCTCACGGCCAAAATGGTCTTGAACTCGTCTCGACGATGCTCGAGCGCAAACCCGATACGACCGCCATTGTCATTACGGCAGCCGGCACGATCGAAACGGCAGTCGAAGCCATGCGGCGCGGGGCCTTCGACTTCATTACCAAACCGGTCGATTTGAATCTTATTCGGCAACAGGTCCGCAAAGCGATCGAGCACCATCGGCTCCTGGCCGAGAACCGGGAACTGCGCGATCGGTTGGCCGATGCCGGCGAGATCTCGGGCATCATCGGAAACTGCGCGGCCATGCAGGACGTCTTTCGCCAAATCCGCCAGGTCGCCGACACCAATGCGACGGTCCTGATCCATGGCGAGAGCGGCACGGGCAAGGAACTGATCGCCCGCGCCTTGCACGATCTGGGCGACCGCAGCAGCGGCCCCTTCATCGCGGTCAACCTCGGCGCGATGCCCGAATCGCTTCTGGAAAGCGAGCTGTTCGGGCACGAGAAGGGCTCGTTCAGCGGAGCCACGCGGCAGAAACCGGGCTGCTTCGAACAAGCTCGCGGCGGCACGCTCTTTCTGGACGAAGTCACCGAGATGCCGGCCAAGAGCCAGGTCGATCTGCTGCGCGTACTCGAGACCGGCAGGTTTTACCGCGTCGGCGGCGAAGTCCTCCAGGAAACCGACGCCCGCATCATCTCGGCGACCAATCGCGACGTCCACACGCTGATCGACGAAAAGAAGTTTCGCGAAGATCTCTTCTATCGACTGAACGTCATCCCCATCGAGATTCCACCGCTGCGCGAGCGACGCAACGATATCCCGCTGCTGGTCGAACATTTTCTCAGCCACTTTTGCGTGCGGCACAATCGTCCTCCCAAACGCATCGCTGACGATGCGATGCGGGCTCTATCGGCAGCCAGCTGGCCCGGAAACGTGCGGCAGCTGCGCAATCTCATCGAACGGCTGGTCGTGACGATCAATGGCGATGTCATCCAAGTCGCCGACTTGCCACCCGACCTGCTCCGCGAACCCCGGCAGGCCGCGACCGCCCTGATGTCGCTGGCCGAAGCCACCGAAGCGGCCGAAAAGGAAGCCATCCAGGCCGCCCTGGCGGCTCGGAACTTTCACCGCGAGCAGACGGCCAAAGCTCTCGGCGTCAGCTTGCGCACGCTCCATTACAAGATGAGCCGTTACGGCATGCACTAGACCATGACTCTCGACGACGCGATCCGCCGCCGGCATACCGAAAAGGTGTTAGCGCACCGCGACCTTCCCGTGGTCGATTGCCGGCAGAGCGTTGACGAGCTGCTCGAGCTGGCGGGGCTAGCGCCGTTTCACCGCGCCTGCGATGACGCCCATCGGCAATCAAGCGAACTGGCCGGCATCGAGCCCTGGCGATTCTACGCGCTCGACGCGGCCGCCTGCCGCCGGCTCCGCTCGCAAATCCCGCTCGAGAACGCGGGCAAAATTCCATCGATGCTCGCTGCGGCCGACGCCTTGATCATGGCCACCTGGCTTCCGAGCGGAACCAGCTCAACGGTCAGCGGCGCGATGCCCGCTGGCGGCGAGGAGCCCAACTTTCCAGTGACGCTGACCAACATGGAACACATTGCAGCGACCGCGGCTGCAATTCAGAACCTGTTGCTGGCGGCGACCGCGCGCGGCATTGCGAACTACTGGTCCAGCGGCGGCGTGCTCCGATCGCCGGCCGTCTTCTCACTCCTGGGCATTCCACTCGAGCAGATCCTGCTCGGGGCGGTTTTCTTGTTCCCGGCCCAAACATCCGAAGCAGAGCGCGTGACCAGCAAGCTCCGCGACCGCCGCACCGCTCCGCCCCAGTGGTCGCGCTGGGTCTCTTTCTAATCAAGCTCGCTCGAGCCGCCTCGCGTCGACTCGCAAGCTGTTCGCCTCGCCAGGCACAGCTGCGTTAACCGCGCCGCCGCTGTGCGCCCGATCGGCCACCGGCCCCGAACGCGCTGGCCCAGCGGTTGACAATTCCCGTCTATAGATACAGAGTAGAACAGGCTTTCGCCCACGCGAACGAACGAAAGAAATCAGGCAATTTCTGCCGCGATTTGCCTTGATTTGCCGCGAAGCCTTGATCCAATTCGCCACCCTCAGCGAGACGCAACCAGTATGGGTTCCTCTTCGGCAGACTCTAGTGTTCCAAACGCTCCGACCGTTTCGCTTGATTTCGTGAAGATTCTCGGTCGCCGACTGAACTGGCTCGTCTTCTCCGGCCTGGTCGGTCTCGTCCTCGGCGCCGCCTACTTTTTGCTCTGGACGCCTCGGTACGAATCCAAGGCGGAAATTCTGCTGATGCAGAACGATACCGGGACAATATCAACCACTACCGAGACCAATCAAGCCCGGCTTGAGAAAGGGGGCATCTCCGAAGACTTGCTGGCGACGCACATGAAACTTCTTCAGAGCCATCGCATCGTCACGGCGGCCCTGAACCACGCGACGGACGTGGCCGAAGAAGCTCAGCCCGATCCGGAAGCCTCGGATGAAGAGATTTTGGCCGACGAGGAAATTTTGGCCGCCGGAGAACCCGGCGACGAGTCGCTCGAAGATCCAGCGGTCCCCCAAAAGCGCATCCGGAATCTCAAGTCCATTCAAGAGCAATTGACCGATGACCAGACGGCCGCGGAGTACGTCATCGACAACCTGTTTGTCACTTCCGGCGGTAGCGGTCGAGCCCGGAACGCGCACGTGCTGAACGTCGCCTTCCGTCACACCTCGCCGGCCGTTTCAAAAGTCGTCCTCGACGCGATCATCTCCGAGTATCAGGCCTTCGTGCGTTCCAAGTTCAAGGACATCAATACCGAAGCAGCGAAACTGATCAGAAAGGCCAGCGACGAATTAGAAGAAGAAATCGGTTTGCTGGAAGAAAAATACGAGGCCTTCCGCAAGGACGCTCCGCTGCTGTCGCGCAGCGCCTCGGGCAGCGACATCTACACGACGCGTTACGAAGAATTGGCAGCCGAACTTTCGCAGCTGTCGCTCGAGCGAGACGAAGCGGAAAGCCGCTTGAAAATGGTCAAGGAGACCTTAGAAGAGCTGGCCGGCTCGGACGCCCACAATCTGCAAAAGCTGGCCTTGATCGACGAGCGGAACGCCGAACGCCTGGGCATCCTGGTCACGGTCGAACGCGGCAAGGCAGAAACAGCTGCTTTCCAGGCGATGCAACCGGAACGCATGGCTGGCGCGACGGCTGAATACAATTCGCTGCTAACGATGAAGACGCGGCTGAAGCAACTGAAAGAGGACTTCGGCCCCGAATATCCAGAGGTCCGCGCACTGGAAAAGCAAATCGCGGAAATGGAAAGTTTCCTCGGCGAACGTGCGAAAGCCCTGCTGGTCAGCGCCGACCTCGAACTGACGCCCGACGACGTCATGACCGCCTACGTGAGCATGCTCACCCACGACTTGGAAGCTCTCAAGCAACGCGGCCGGG
>JBQCJB010000226.1:0-2835 GCA_051953155.1 Aureliella sp.
GGCCAGTCCCCTGTGCTCGCCGACTCGTTCGGCCATACTGACCGGCCTGGGGCCCGCGCGCACGGGTATCACGACGCCCAACGGTCACCTGGCAGAAGTTGTCCTGGAGGCCTCTGTGCCGCTGAGTGCCGCGCCCAATCAGAAGGCCATCCAACCCAAGCCTCCCACGCGGCTGAAACTCGACTATCGAACGCTGGCCGAATCGCTAAAGTCCGCCGGTTACGCCACTGGGCACTTCGGTAAATGGCATCTCGGCGCGGAGCCCTACTCGCCCCTTCAGCAGGGCTTTGATGTTGACTTGCCGCATCATCCAGGCCCGGGACCTGCTGGCAGTTACGTCGCGCCCTGGCAGTTCAAAAACAAAAGCTTTTTACCGCGCACTCCGCACGAACACATCGAAGATCGTATGGCCGACGAGGCCTCCGCGTGGATGGAACAGCATCGGGACCAGCCGTTCTATTTGAACTACTGGATGTTCAGCGTTCATGCTCCCTTCAATGCGAAGGCGGAGCTGATCGACAAACACCGTCCGCGCGTCGACCCACAAGATCCGCAGCGCAGTCCTACCTACGCGGCCATGGTGGAAAGCATGGATGATGCCGTCGGCAAACTGCTCGACACGCTCGACCGGTTAAAGATCGCTGATAACACGATTATCGTGTTCACTTCGGACAACGGCGGCAACATGTACAACGACATCGACGGCACGTCGCCGACCAGCAATCACCCGCTGCGCGGAGGCAAGGCGACTTTATTCGAAGGAGGCACGCGGGTGCCTGCGGTCATCGTGTGGCCAAACGTTGCGCAGCCGGGCAGTCGCAGCGACGTTCCGATTCAAAGCGAGGACTACTATCCGACGCTGTTGGCTGGCCTGGGCCTGGCGCCTGCGGAGGGGCAGCGCTTCGATGGCGTGAATATCTTGCCGGCACTCCGCGGTCAGTCCTTGCCGCAGCGAGCTCTATTTCAATATTTCCCTCACAGTCCCGGTGTCCGGGACTGGCTGCCTCCCTGCGTGTCGGTGCACCGCGACCAATGGAAGTTGATCCGCATCTTCTACGGCGGCGACGATGGCAAGCATCGTTGCCTGCTGTTCAATCTTGCCACCGATCCGAGCGAGACTCAAAATCTGGCCACCGAGCGTCCAGAACTGGTCAGCGAACTGGATCGCTTGATCGATACCTTTCTCGAACAAACCGCGGCTGTAGTGCCGCGTCCCAATCCGAAATTCGACCCGGCGAAGTACGATCCCAGCCAGGAAGGAAAATCCCAGCCGAAGGCGAAAAAGAAGAGCTCTGCCGGCCAACAGGACGAAAACGATCCGGCGCTCAAGGGCTGGAAAGTGCGTGGTTGCCAGGCCTCCGTCGACCAAGGCATGCTCCGCGTGCGCAATACCACGGCAGCCAGCTTTCTCGGCTTCGCCGCCGGCAAACATAGCGGCGCCAGCCAAATCAAATTTCGCATCAAGGCCCAAGGACCGGCGACTGCGCACATCGACTGGTTGCCGGGTGGGGCTGGCAGCAAAGCCCGGCAAACGCCCTATGAAATCTCGAGAGATGGCTGGCAGGAAGTGACCGTTTCCATTCCAGCCGATGGCGCACTGGGGATCGTGCGGCTGTATCTGCCATCGCAAGCCGAGCCGGTGGAGCTCGATTGGATCGAGCTGCAATCAAACTCTCCAGCCAAAACGACCCGCAGCGATTTTTAAGCAGGCGCAACCGTTGATGAAGAGCCTTACCGCCGCGATCTTGACCCTCTGGCTGGTCATGGGCTCGCAAGTTGCCCGCGCGCAGTTACCGCAGTTTGCCGTGCCGGGTTTCGAAGAAGACATGCAGGCTCTCAACGCGCTGCATGCGCTGCATCATGACGGCGCCTTCACTGCCTGCACACTCTGGGACGCGTGGCTGCCGATGGCCACGGTGTGGGCATCGGAAAAGAAGCGCAGCCAATACCGCGAGGTGCTTCTGAATCGGCGGATCGACGTCGAGGGCTATGTGTCGATGCAGCAGCATCGCGGGATGGCCCATAGCGAAGGCTGGCCCTTCCCGGCCTGGCAGCAAAGCACGGGAGCGGGGTTTCACTTCTCGACCGCAGGCGATTCGTGGGCGATTCAGAATTTTGGCTTGAAGCCATCGAGAAGCGTGGAAGGTTGGGAGATCAGCGGCGCCGAAGTCCGCGGCTTTGACGCGTCGGCCGGCCTTCAGCTGAAGGGTACCGACGATGTCGTGACCATTGTCACCCCCGCGTTTCGCTGCGGCACGATCGTTGCGCCGTTTGCGCGGCTCGAGTGGGCCGCCCGCGGGTTAAGTCCAAATTCGCAGGCCACGATCGAATGGCGGCTCGAGGGCGAAGACGCTTGGCCGACGGAACGAGCCGTCGCGCTGGCTGCTCCGGGCGAGATGGCGTATGCCAATGTCCCGCTTTATCGCCACCGGCAGTACTCGGGCATGCTGACGCGTTACCGCGTGCGGCTCGATCATGCCGCTGGCGCGGAACTGGATTTGAAGTCGATTATTACTGCGATCGACACGCGGCATCCGACGACGAACTGCCTGTTTGTGCGTGGGTGCTGCGATGTTTTTGCCTGGACCGGCGACCTTGATTTCCTGAAGGAAAACATAGTTCGCATGCGCCGCGCCGTGGCTTTTGCCTTGGATGAATTTCAGGTGCGGCAGCAGAAGCATGTTGTGGTGCCTTGGGTGGGCCACGCAGGACGCAGCGGCATAGCGTTTGACCCCGAGGGCAAAAAGGTCGCTCGACCCGGGCTGGGCGTCGGGAACAACTATTGGGATTTGCTGCCTTTCGGGGGCCATGATGCGCTAGCGACGGTGACCCTCT
>JBQCJB010000227.1:0-2881 GCA_051953155.1 Aureliella sp.
GTTGGCCCCAAGGATCAGCAGCGTTTGCCGCTCGCCCGACGCAGCGTGGCTGGACAAATTGCTCTCCAAGAGCTTTTGCGTGCGTTCTTTGGAGACCACGTTCGACGCGTGAGCTAGTCCGATCACGTCGAGGATCAGTGCAACTTTCCCGTCGCCCATGATCGTGGCTCCGGAGAAGACCGGGATCGACTTGAGCTGTTTGGCTAAAGGTTTGACGACGATCTCTTCGGTATCATTGATCTGGTCGACGACCAAACCGAATTGGCGCTCGTCCGCTCTGAGGACGACGATGTTGACTGCGTCGGCCGGTTTGCGCCGGCTGTCGTCCGTCTGTAGGACTTTGTGCATGTAGACCAGCGGCAGCAGCCGGCCCCGCAGCCGATAGACGGGAGCTCCCTGAATCCATTCGATCGAGGTCTTCGCTTGTTCGTTTTCCAGGCGCACAAGCTCGAGCAGATTGACCTGCGGAATCGCGAATCGGTTACCCGCGTTGGTGACGACCAGGGCGGGAATGATCGCCAAGGTCAACGGGATTTTGATCTTAATGACGGTGCCGTGGCCGAGCTGACTTTGAATGTCGATCATCCCACCGATTTTTTCGATGTTCGTTTTCACGACGTCCATGCCGACGCCGCGTCCCGAAACATTGGACACTTTGTCCGCGGTGGAGAAGCCCGGCAGGAAGATCAACTGCGCGGCGTCATGATCGAGCATGTAGTCGGCTTGGTCTTGGCTGAGCAGGCCCTTTTCAACGGCCTTGGCTTTGATCTTTTCGTGGTTCAGGCCGGCGCCGTCGTCGGAGATTTCGATGTTGACCTGGCCCCCTTCGTGGTAAGCCCGGAGCAATAGACAACCTTCCTTGGGCTTTCCTGTGCGGAGGCGAATATCCGGCGGCTCGATTCCGTGGTCGACGGAGTTCCGCACCAGGTGGGTCAGTGGATCTTTGATCGCTTCGATGATGGTTTTGTCGAGCTCCGTCTCTTTGCCTTCCATCTCGATGCGGACTTCCTTGCCACAAGCGCTGGCCAGGTCGCGAACGATCCGCGGGAACTTGCTCCACACGTTACCGATCGGCTGCATGCGCGTTTTCATCACGCCCTCCTGCAGTTCGGTCGTAATCAAGTTCAAGCGTTGGCTGGCGCTGAGCAGTTCGCTGTCGCCGATTACGCCGCCGAATTGCAGTATCTGATTGCGGGCCAGGACCAGCTCGCCGACGCGCGTCATCAGCTTGTCCAGCAGGGCTACATCGACTCGAATCGTCGTGTCGGCAGCCGATGCAACCTGGGACTCGTTGGCTATGGCGTTTTTGGAAGCGGCCTTTTCGGCGGTGACGGATTTGGCGGCGGCCGCAGTGAGCGGGACATCGCTGGCCGGAGTTGGAATTTCTTCAGCGTTTCGAACGTTCTGCGAGGGCGGCAGTGCTTCGGTCGCCTGCGCTCGATTGGCTGTGTGCAGCTCGGCTAGCAGGGCGTCGGCTGTGCCGCTGGCCTCGATGCCATGGGCTTCGATGTGATGCAGATGCTTGCGAAGCGCATCGACGGTAGCGAACAGCAGATTAACGATCGCGGAGGTCAACAGCATCTCGCCGCTTCGCAGTTTATCCAACACGTTTTCGGCCGCGTGAGCGAGCGTTTCGAGCTGTGAGAAAGCCAGGAATCCGGCGCTGCCTTTGATCGTGTGCATGTTGCGAAAGACGCCGTTGAGCAATTCCGCGCTGGCCGGTTCGCGTTCGAGATTGACTAAATCGCGATCGATCTGTTCCAGACCGTCGCAACTTTCGATGATGAACGCTCGCACAGCCTCGTGACTGGCGCTGGAACCAGGTTGGGCAGTATTGGGTTCACCATCACCAGTAACCGGCTGCGACGCAGGCCGGGCACTCGCCCTTTCGACCGGAGCGGCATTGGGCTGTGAAGATGCCATGTCGTCGTCGCAGTCGTTGGCGGCTCCGTCAACCAGGAGCAACTCGAGGGCGGCGATATGTTGCGAGACGTCTTGCGCATTGGAACTGTCGATGGCGGCCAACAATCCTTTCAGCCTGTCGGTAGCTGCCAGCAGAGTGCTGACGACGGCGCTGGTGGGACGAATCTCGTCATTGCGCAGCCGATTGAGCACCTCTTCCCCGCGGTGCGCTAAGGACTCGACGGTTGTCAGACCGAGAAATCCGGCCGCTCCCTTGATCGAATGCACCGCTCGGAAAACGTTGTTGACCAGCGCCCGGTCCACTTCGTTTGGATTGGCCTCGAGCGACAGGAGTTGAGACTCTACGTTTTCCAAATGCTCTTGAGATTCCACAACGAACTCAGCCAGTAGTTCGGTGTCTTCGATAGTCATCGCTGAGCTCCCTCGTCGTCGGTGCGGCGGATCTAAGTGGGTTGGAGGCGTCTGTGGAGCAAGACGATGCCGCGGCCGGAGGCGCCCGTGAGATCAGACACCCGAGCGGAACGCAGAGGCGTTGCCGCATGGAAGGCGTGGTTGGGAACGGCCGGCAAAGCTTGCCTGAGATATATGCCCTACGTTACCCGCACGGTCAAAGAAGGCTTTTCCGCAGCGCCACTACGTACATTCTTTAGACCCACCGTAGGACAGGCTTCCAGCCTGTCTCCCCCACTCTCAATCTTCTGCCTTCTACCTTCGACTTTCTACCTTCTACTTTTTGCTTTCGCGCTCTCTCTTTGAGCGCACCTTCCAAGACAGGTGCCGCGTCCAAGCGTCCTTCGCGGCACCGATTCTTGAAACCAATTCGTGAAACCTATTTCGCTTTGTCAGGCTAGCGAAGCGCAATTGGTAGTGCTGGGGCGCGCCCCCACAACCCCCCCCCCCCCCCCAACCGGGCCGGGGGGGGGAGATCGTCTGGATGTGGTCCCGAAAGAAATCGGAT
>JBQCJB010000228.1:0-6929 GCA_051953155.1 Aureliella sp.
TATGATCCTTGCACCTGCCGCTGCGTCTACTGCCCAGGCGAATGCCACGTAGAATGCGTGCAGTGCCCACCGACCCAGGTGTGCAAGAAGTGCTGGGTTCCGACCTGCGAAGAGAAGGTTATCAACTGCGTTCGCTACGAAAAGGAATGCGTAACCAATCAAGTGCCTTACACCGTCTGCAAGATGGTCCCTGAGTGCCGCAGCAAGACCTGCACCTACACGACCTGCAAGCTCGTGCCTGAGTGCCGTCAGAAGACCTGCACCTATACGGTCTGCCGTATGGTTTGCGAACCGCGTAGCAAGACCTGCACCTACACGACTTGCCGCATGGTTCCTGAGTGCCGTCAAAAGACCTGCACCTACACGACCTGCTGCATGGTTCCTGAGTGCCGTCAGAAGACCTGCACCTACACCGTCTGCAAGATGGTTCCTGAGTGCCGTCAGAAGACCTGCAACTACACGACCTGCCGCATCGTTTGCGAACAAGCCGTGAAGAACGTTTGCTACACGACTTGCCGAATGGTCTGCGAAACCAAGTGCCAGACCTACAACTACACGGTTTGCAACATGGTCTGCGAGAACGTTTGCAAGAGCGTTCCCTACACCGTCTGCAAGCCAGTCCACTACTGCAAGACGATCAAGGTCTGCAAGAAGGTTTGCGTCGACGTACCTTACACGTACACTCGATGCGTACCTCGCACGGTTTGCGAAGAAGTTCAGGTTCCGGTTTGCTGCCCGGCTCCCAGCCGCGGTGGTTTCCTGAGCCGACTGCTGGGCGGTCGCGGCAACTGCGGCTGCTAAGCGTCTGACTTCTCCGCTTTCCGCCTGGAACTGAAGTCTGGTGGAATTTGACGAAGGCGGCCACTTTGCTATGACGGCAAAGCTGGCCGCTTTTTTCATTTGCTCCTCAAGTTTCCTCAGCGACGCCCTGGTTCTACCTAACTCGGGTGATTGCACGCAAAATGGTGCATCTGGCTACGAGGCCAGACTGATATTAGTGGCAGACAATTTTTAACGCCTGCCGCACATGGCACCGACCGAGACCGCTCCAAACTCTCTCCGGCCGGTGACCTTCTTTGCCAATCGTTCCCGCGGCAGGCCAACACCAATCGCCGTGGAGAATCACCAAATGCGCGCCTCTGCTTTGGCTGGGGTCTTACTCTCGTTATGGATCTCGACCGCCACTCCCTCACTTGCCCAGTCGCTGAGCGATCAACTGATCCCGGCGGCCGATCGAGCTCATGACTTCGGCACCGTAGCCCGAGCCGCCAAGACCGAACATCGTTTCGAAATCAAAAACCCCTTCTCAAAACCGTTGCACCTGCGAAGCATCTCGGCCAGCTGCGGGTGTACGACCCCCATCATCGAAACCGAATGGATCCAACCCGGCGAGACCGGCAGCGTCCTGGCTCGCTTCAACACCGGCACCTTCACCGGCGACCGCAAAGCCACGCTGAACCTCACCATCGATAGCCCCAATCACTTGCAGTTGCAACTGAACGTCAAGGGCTACATCCGCAGCGACATCGTCATCAATCCAGGCGAATTGAATTTCGGAACCGTCCCGGTAGGCGAAAGCAAACAGGTCGAAGCCGTCATCGAGTATGCCGGACGCAACGACTGGAAACTGACCGGCATCTCGGGCTCGGAACTGGTCAGCGGCACATTGACCGAAACGGCCCGTTCGACCGGCCGAGTCACTTACAAGCTGTCCGCCGTACTCGCCCCGGCCGCCGAGCCAGGTCCGCAAGCCACGGAACTGATCCTGCACACCAACGACGCCCGTCTGAAATCGGTCCCGCTCAGTTGCTTGGCTCAGATCGAGGCTTCGCTGTCGGTCAGTCCGAACAATGTCTCGCTAGGGGAAATGAAACCGGGGCAAGCCATCGAGAAGCGTCTGCTGGTCAAAGGCGCGGTCCCCTTCCAGATTCTCGATGTGCGCGTGCCCAATATGGAAGTGCACTTCGAACCGAGCGAAGAGCCCAAGGCGATCCAGTTCCTCAACCTGGTTTTGATTCCTGAAGATGATGCCAGAGCGGGTGACGTCCGCGCCAAGCTGGCCATCACGACCGATATGGAGGGCGAGAAAGAGGTGACCGTGGACCTCTCGTACAAAATCCGCCCGGCCGACCCAAGATCGGAGAGCCAGGCTGCCGAGCTGAGCAACAAAGTCTCCAGCCGCGCCCGCAAATCGGCTATCCAATAACCGCTACGGTCCTCGTGAACACGTCTCCCCCTCGCCCCGCTTCGGGGAGAGCCAGGCTGCCGAGCTGAGCAACAAAGTCTCCAGCCGCGCCCGCAAATCGGCTATCCAATAACCGCTTCGCTCCTCGTGAACACGTCTCCCCCTCGCCCCGCTTCGGGGAGAGGGGGCTGGGGGGTGAGGGGTCAGCGCCAAGCGCAAACTAGCACGCGCTTACGCAAAGAGAGCGGTGACGGGATTGCCTTGGCTGATGGGCAATGGTCGGGATTGGGTGTCGACGACTTCGCTGGCCGGGTCGATGCCGAGCGCCCAATACAGTGTCGCGGCGATGTCTTCGGGACGCACCGGGTCGGACGCCGGATAAGCGCCATGGGCATCGCTGGCCCCGTAGATCGCACCACCCGTAACGCCGCCGCCGGCCATCATCACTGTGTAACATTCTGGCCAGTGATTGCGCCCTTTGCCATCGCGGTCGCCGATCTTCGGGCCGCGCCCAAACTCGCCCATCCAGAGGACGAGGGTATCGTCCAAGAGGCCGCGGCTGCGCAAATCGGCGATCAGGGTCGGCACCGTTTGGTCGGTGATCGGCAGCAATCGATTTTTCAGATCGGTAAAGTTGTCTTGGTGGGTGTCCCAACCTTCGCTACCTTTGCCGCCGATCCCACTGGAAAAATATACGGTCACGAAGCGCGTCCCGGCTTCGATCAAGCGCCGCGCCAGCAAGCAGGATTGCCCGTAAGTCGTGCGACCGTAGGCGTCGCGCAGCCACTCGGGCTCCTGCGCGATGTCGAGCGCTTCTTTTAATCCGGGAGCCGAGAGGATCGACAGCGCTTGCTGCTGGAATTCGTCCATGCCGCCAGCGATGGCCGATTGATACTTCAGGCCCAGCTGCGCGTCGACGATTTCCAGGAGGCTGCGGCGGCGATCGAGCCGCGCCAGATCGACCGACTCAGGCAGCTGGAGCTCTGGCAGCGCGAACGACGAAGCGTTCGGATCCGCTCCGAAGAAGAACGGATCGTATCGCTTGCCTAGAAAGCTGGCATGCTGACCCGGCGTGATCGAACCGTCGCGAACGACATGCGGGAAGGCGACGAACGGAGGTATTCCAGGTTGCTCAGCCCCGAGAAATTTGCTGACCACCGAGCCGTAGGCGGGATACAGTTCGAGCGAGTCGCGCAGCCGCTGGTCGTCGGTCGGCGGTGCTTTGCCAGTCAAGCAGTAGTAGCCGGCTGAATTATGGTTCTTCATCTTGTGATGGACCGAGCGCACTTGGCCCCACAGGTGCAGCATCTGTCCCCAGCGCGGCAAGTGCTCGGTAATCGGCACGCCGGTCAGCGAGGAAGCGATCGGCTGGAACTCGCCGCGGATTCCGGCCGGGGCGGCTGGCTTCATATCGAAGGTATCGATGTGGCTCGGTCCACCGTGCTGGTGAAGAAAGATGACGTTCTTCGCTCGGCGTTTGAGCGGCGTCGCCTTGCTGGTGGCCGCTCCCGGCAGAGCCGCGCCCACGCGGGCTTCGGCGCGCAGCGTCTCGGGCAAACACAATCCGGCCAGGCCCAGCGTGCCGATGCGCAGCGCGGAGCGGCGGTTCAAATTCCAGGCTTGATACGATCGACAACCGTGCATGGTCCAATTCCTCCGGAGCGCTGGGATGCCCGTGGCGCCCCCGCGTCGCGTCGTGGTGACTTATCGAATCAACGGAAATTCTTTACTGTTGAGCAGCGCCCAGAGCACGTCTTCCATCGCGGCCCTCTGCGACGGAGCAGTCGCAACATAGTCGCGGAAGCGCTCGAGTTCCTCCGCTCTCGGCGGCCGAGCCAGAGCCGTCAAGTAAATCTCTTCGATCGATTCGTCCAGGTGGGCATCATCCGTAGCGAGGCTTTCCAAGCGGTTCTGACGGCTGGCCAGTTTCTCGCGGGTCTCGAGCCCGTTGACTAGCACCAGGGATTGTCCGAGAGAAACCTCGCTCGAGCGTTCGCACTCACAGACCAGCAGGCGTCCCGGTTTGCCGAACGTGGTCAGGAACCCAGCTTTGGTAGGCACCTCGACGCGGGCCACCGCTCTGGCCTCGAGCGTAGTCACCCCCTTTTCCTCGGGCGGTTTGACGACGCCGGTCGCATCGCTGATGGCATCGTAGAGCACTTCGGCCGGCATCCGCCGCAGCGGGTAGCCGCTGAAGACGCGTGCTCCGCCGAGCGGTTCAACGGCGCTGGGCTCGCTGGCCGATTGCCGACGAAAGACGCGGCTGGTCAAAATCAATCGCGCGACATGCCGCGTCGAGTAATTGCTCCGGATGAGTTCGTCGGTCAGATACTCCAGCAGCTCGGGATTGGAGGGTGGGTTCGAGTCGCGGAAATCATCGGGCGGGTCGACGATGCCCACACCCATGAAGTGGAACCAGATGCGATTGGCCATGTTGCGGGCAAACATGCGGTTGTCGACGGTCAACCACTTGGCCAGACTTTCCAGTGGCTGGCCGGTGGATCGCGAGACTGCCTCGCCACTGTTGTCGTCTGCCATGGCGGCGAAAGGCTCGGTCAGCGGTTTGGGAGAAACCTTGGCCGCGCGGCCGGGATGCCAGATTTCGGCCGGCTCTTTCGATAGCGAAATGACCTCATCGCCCGAGATAATGTGTTTGTCAAATTTATCCCGCGGATCGTTCTCGAGTTGCTTCCGCTCGAGCGTCGTGAAGTAGGCGGCCAAACCGTAATAGTCATCCTGCCGCCAATTATCGAACGGGTGATTGTGGCAACGGGCGCACTGAAGACGGACACCCAAGAAGACCTGCCCGATCGACTCGGCGGCCGTCTCTGGTTCGCGGTGCGTGCGATGGAAACTGGCGGCGGGATGTTCGTAGGTGCTCCCGAGCGTGGTCAACATTTCCGCCACGAATTCCCCCAGCGGCCGGTCCTGGGCGATTTGCGTGGCCATCCAGGCATGCCAAAGCTGGGCTCCCTTCTGGCTCATCACCTTTTGTTCGTTGCGCAGCAGATCGCTCCAGCGCATGGCCCACAAAAGCGCGTAGCCGGGATCATTCACCAGCGTCTCGACCAGCCGCTCGTGCTTGTCGCTGGCGCTGGAATGAGTGAAACGCCGAACTTCATCGGCCGTGGGGAGCCGACCGACCACAGCCAGGTAGGCCCGACGCACAAAGACATAATCGTCTGCATCCGGAGCAGGATGGACCTGCAGCCGCTGCAGTTGCTCTTCGACCAATTGATCGATGCGAGTCTGAAAGGAGGCTTCGCCCTGCGGCGGAGTTGACTGGCCAGCGCTCTCGAACTGTGCGCTGTCATGCGGCAGAAAGGTCAACCGGCTGGCGGTGCGGCCAGTCAAATACGAGACAGAAATGGAAACGTCGACGGCTTGATCAGCCCGAACCAGTCCGTCGCCATCGATCGTGACGCCTGTCACGACGCTCGGTTCAAAACGCGCCCAGCGTGTTACGTCGCGCACCACGCCGTCAGCGAAACGTCCCACCACGACTAACTGCTGGTCGCGGCACGGCTTGGCCAGAACGGCGTAGGCAGGAAAGACCGAGAGCGACGTCAGCGTTTCTGCGAACGGCTGGTCTGCGGCGGGCCGCGGCATGTCGGTCACCGGATCCCACTGGCAACCTTCGGCAATCCACTGCCGGAGAATGCGAGCCTCTGCCGAATCGGCGGCGAATCGCGCCCCTCCTTGATGAGCGACTTGGCCCAGCGGCTTGCGCAGCAGCAGACTCATCTCTGGGTGGAGACGATCGATGCGTCGGCCGACGCCGCCGCGGACGATTGCGGAGTAGTCGAGCGCCGGATCGTCGCCACGCAGGCTCAGGCGAAAGCCCGCTTTGCCATGCAGATTGCCGTGGCAAGTTCCAAGGTTGCATCCCGACTTGCTCATCACCGCCGCGACCTCGCGCGGAAATGTGGGCGATTGCGGCTGGATGGCCATGACGCGGACGGCAGCGCGAGCTTCGCAGACCTCGGACCCGCTGCGGCCCGAGTTTCCTTGGACAGGCTTCAGCCGCACCGTCAACTGAACGTCACCGGTCGGAAAGCGCTCACTCGGGAGCACCTGAATCATGCCGCGCGCGTCCGGCGCGAGTGTGACGCACGGGTCGCCTTCGATGCGCCACTCGAGCTCTGGTGATCGCGTGCGATCGACCCACATATCCTCGGAGATTTTTTCCAGCACAACCACTCGCGCCGGATAGTCCGGGCTGACGAAGACTTCGCCAGGCTGAATCAATAGTTCGCCACCTTGCAAATCGCTCGCCAGCAGCAACAGCGCGCTCATCACGCATCCGATGGCGCGGACGATCGATCCGCAGGTGCCGACATTCGTCAGGCAGGCGGGAATGCGCGTCGAGCAGGCGGGGTTGCGCGTCAGGCAAGAATTGGTGGGCGATTGGAGGTTAGTTGTCATCGCGTGAGGTCCCTACGGCTTTCTTCAGGACTTTTGTTCTGGACAACGGCTCAGGCAGGCAACTGAGCGGCAGGCGGGAGTTTTTGCGTCACCCACGATTATAGCGACATTGCATTTAAGTAGGACAGGCTTCCAGCCTGTCACGCACTCATCCTAATGCATGACTACTAGTCAGTTTCTCCGACCGCCGGTCATTCGGCGACCGCCGGTCACCCAGCGACCGGTTAGCTATGTGGTACTTCCAAGAAGTCAGGCTGGAATCCTGACCTACTGTAGGACACGCTTACAGCCAGTCACCCACTCAACCTAAACCAATACT
>JBQCJB010000229.1:0-3415 GCA_051953155.1 Aureliella sp.
GACATCGCCGGTGGCCGTCAACCGGACTCTGGTCGCCGGCGGCACGGGGACTTGCCAGCTGAGGCTCTGTTGGGCTGCTGCGGTGGCGACCGGTAAAACCATCTCCAGAGCCAAGCGGTGCATGCCTTTGCCTTCGACCAGCAGGATAGGCGCACTATCGGCACCTTCGGCGAGCATCGCTGGCTGGTCATCCAATTGGGCGGATTGAATTCCGACGCCGCGGATCGCCAGCGGTACGGCCTGCACGCCGTCGTCGAGGACTTCGACTTTCAGTTCCCCGCGCAGGCTGGCGCGCTGGTCCTCGACCGTGGCTTGGTAGTCAGCGGCCAGGATGACCGCGCGACTGCCCAGAGCGTGCGGAAACTCGGGCGCCGTCTGCTGGGCAGACACACGGCTTGCCCGGCGCTTCAATTCATCCAGTTCGCTGCGCGTCATGAAGACGCGGCGGGCGTCGCCGCCGAGCAGAACGTTCAGGTCTGCAAACGGCACGAATAGCTCGCGCTGTGGCCGATCGGCAGAGGCCGGTTCCTCTGCCCGCGCGGGCGACGTTTCACCCGCCAGAACGATCGTTCCGCACAAGCAACAAAGCCAGGCGATGCGCTCAAACATTGGCTTCACCTCCGTCGCTCGCAGCGGCATCGCTCGCAACGGCGTCGCTGGCAACTGGAACGGCGGCCACTGGTTGCAGGCGCCGCCAGCGATCTAGTTGGACGGCCGCCTGGTACGCGCCCCAGGCCGTCCAGGCAACGGCGACCAGGGCAAGGCCTGCCAATCCCGGCAGAGCGACCAGTTGTTGGGCCAGCGACGGAGCCAAGACTCCGACCAGCAGGGCCGCAATCGCCAAACCAGCGATCGCCGCGATCTTTACCTTGAGCGGGCTTCGCAGCAGCCCCAGGGCCAGGGCAGCCAAGAGGGCAAACACGATCGCAGACAGAACTTTGTCGTTGACCGTCGTCAGGACCAGCGATCCGGCCGGTGGCGGCTGGGGCTTGAGGGCTGAGAATTCGTACAGCGTGCCGTCGCGCTGGAAGGGTGGGCTGGCGGCCTGGCTGATGCCCTCGGTTATCCACGCAGCCAGTTCGTCGTCGCTGTGCGCGGTCTGCGGTTCCCAGCGGAACAGCCCCTGGCTTCGCCACGTCCACTCTTCGGTCCACGGCCCGCGGGCGGCCAGCAAGGTGCGTTCGCGCGGCAGGAACACGTTGAGATAAACTTTTTGCACCGCGGGATCTTCTGGAAACTCAGGCAGGTCGAAGCGATGGTGGGTGCCCTCGAGCGTATATCGCAATTCGAGCACCAGCGGCTGGTCGGCATCGCGTCCCGACAGCGGCAGATAGAGCAGGTCTTTGTCGCCGCGTTCCAGCCCGACCGGCGCACCGTTGATCCGCGCAGGTTGCGATTCGAACTCGACGTTGCTCGGCAGTTTCAACGTCAAGCGCTGGCGAGCGCTGCGAATGCGATAGAGAGCTTGGACGCCAATTTGCGAACTGCGAGTGGCGACCATTCGCACCAGTGCTCGTTCGATGCTGGTGTGTTTGACCTCTTCCAATTGATAACGCGTCACAGCCAGGTCGAGCGACCAGTCGCCGTGGAATTCCAATGCCCGGGCGGCTCCAGCGACTTGTGCGTCGGGCATGACATCGTGCTGCGGATCGATCGGTCGCAACCCGGTCGGTGAGCCATCCGGTTGGACGTCGAGGTTTTCGCTCTTGACGATCACGATCTGTCCCCAAGCCCGGTCGACGTTTTTCGGGCGGAGATGCGGCACGGCGATCCGCGTGCTCTGACCGACGGACAGTTCGTCGATCTTTTGCTCCCAGTTCAGCGTCACCGTCTGGCGGCCGAACAATTCGCTCTGCCCAGTCAAACGCCAGGCCACATAGCCGGCGGCGACATCTTCCGGCTGCGGATCGAACGGTGTTTCGCGAAGCCCACTGCCCGAGGTGTTTTGGACGCTCGGGGCGATCTCGGCAGGCACGTCCAGACGCAAGGACGCTACGCCGCTGTAGAGGATGTCGTAAATGATCAACGACTGGAACTTGGCGACTCCCGAATCGACCGAAACGGTCAAGCGTTGGCGGGCAGTGATGTGCGGTTTGCGACGCTCGACCGAGAGCGTCAGCTGGGCGGATTGATCGGTAAAGGCGAAGGACAGGGCCGGCTGGGCGTTTGGGAACCGCGATCTTTGCAGCGTCTGAACGCCCGACATGGCTTCGCTGAGCGAGATTGCCCGCAGACCAGTCGTTTCGGTCGGGTTGATCCGGAGGCTCTCCGGTGCATAGAGCGCCATGCGTCCGGTGGCCCGCATCACGCTCTCTGGCGTGGCTCGCGGGACGGGGACAGAGATTGTCGACGCAGACCCAGTGGGAGACAGCAGGTTCGCATCGTCCAAGCGTTTTTCCAACTGGACGACGATGCCGACCTGGCCGAGGGCTTTCTTGTCGAGGCTGATGATCAACCGGGTCTGGCCATCGGTTTGTTCCACGCGGTGGCTCTCGATGCTGGCCGCGGCTACTCCCGGATACTCCTGGCCGCGCACCTGGCGAACCTCGAAATCTTCGGCCAGCTCCAGTTCGAGTTGAAAGACGCCGGCGTCGGCGATCGTGAACTTGGCCTGCAGGTCGACCGCTAGCAGTTCCGGTTCGAGCGTGGCTTCGACGAACTGGTCGACCGTGACCCGGGGTTGGACCTTGGTCAAACTCAGCCGGAGCTCGGCGGGCAATGCTGCGTAGCGATAGGCGCCCGTCCACGGCTGCGCCTTAAGATTGTCAGGCAGTTCGGCCGCATCCATTTGCAAGAGCGAGGTTCGCGCGGCGACCTCAGATCGCAGCGCCGAGTCGACGTTGACGACGATCATCCCTTGTTGGCGACCGACATCGACCGCTTTGACGATCGGCACGTCGACGTTAGCGAGAGCTTCCGCGTCGTTGTCGTCGTAGAACTTTTCCAGCTCGATCGACAGGTTCTGCGAGGTCGTTGCCGGTTCAAACAGTTCGGCCGTAATCCGCTGGGCGCCGTCGGCCGGCGATACCTGCCATTTTCGCAAGTTGGCATCGAAGACGTTGACGATCTTGAAGTCGCTCGGAACATCAACGGTCAGTTCCTCGAGAGCCGAACGGCTGATGTCGTAACGCAGTTGCGCGCGTGTGCGCAGCGTGCCCTCGCCAATAAAAACTTCCTGCGTGGCTTGGACCGAGACCAGGGCCGACATGCCGGCAGCGCCTTCGGCCTTGGGGGTCCAATCGATGCGAACTTCCGGCGCAGCTCCGACCAATGCCAGGACGACGGTCTCTTCGGGCCGATCCGCCGGCTGGGGCGGGTTCTCGCTAGAACGATCCCGTGAGTTCTCGGTCGGAGCGTCTGCTGCGGGCTGGTCGGACTGCTGGCGGCTGGATGACGCGTCATGCGACTCCGAGGC
>JBQCJB010000230.1:0-4975 GCA_051953155.1 Aureliella sp.
CTCAACGCTCCGCAGCTCCGGTACAAGCCGGCTGCTCCCGATGACGACGACCACAACTCGCCACATCCGCACTGGGACCTCATCCTCGATCACGTCGGATCGTCGCTGAATGATTCGCTGGAGACTGAGGCGTGGGCCCAGGATGCCGGCGTCGTGACCGGAGCTGCTTACCTGAAGTGCTGGATGGCCAGTTTGATTCGCGATCCGTTCGGGCCGCTGCCTTACCTGTTTCTATTCGGGCCGGAGAACTCCGGCAAGTCAATCTTGCACGAAGCGTTCTCGTTGCTCGTCACCGGCGGTGTCGTCAAGGCTGACCGCTCACTGACAAGTATGAACGAATTCAACGGCGAGCTCGAAGGCTGTGTCCTGGCGGTAGTTGAAGAAAAGAATATCGCCGCCACACCGGGCGCCCACAACCGCATCAAGGATCTGGTGACCAGTCCGACGATCTCGATTCGACGCATGCGTAGCGACAGCTACGAAGTGCCGAACACGTCGCACTGGATTCAATGCGCCAATAGCCCTGACTTCTGTCCGATTTTCCCTGGCGACACACGCATCACGATGCTGTGGGTCCCGCCAATTCAGAAAGAGATCCCTAAGCCGCTGCTGATGAAGGCCCTCGAAGATGAGGCTCCATCATTCATGTGGACGCTTCTTCACACGACGTTGCCCCCGTCACGCGGGCGCCTGCGTATCCCGATCGTCAACACGTCGTTCAAGGACGACGCATCTCAGTGCAACAAGAGCCACCTCGACCTGTTCATCGAAGACCACTGCCTGTTCGACTCGCAGGGTCGAATTACGTGGGCTGAGTTCTATGCAAAGTTCAAAGACTTCCTGCCTCCTGGCGAGGAGATGTCCAAGAACAAGCTGGGCCGACTGATCACTCAGCATGACCGCATCAAGAGTGCCAGCGGCACGAACAACACCCGCATGATCGAAGGCATTACGTGGAAGGGCGGTAAAGACAAGTGAAGATCATTGGCCTTGGACACTACAGCCGGACAGGCAAGGACACGTTCGCAAGCAGCCTCATCGGGATGCTGAAGATCATGAACCCCGAGCTGCGGGTTCAGCGGGGCAGCTTCGCCTACAAGTTGAAGCAGATCGCGTTTGAGCTATACGCATGGGCCGGCGTCATGCCGCCAGAGTTTTACGAGACACCCGAAGGTGAGATCGCTCGCACTGTGCGGCTGCCGCTGCTCGCGTCGGATATCTTCCCCGAGGGTCCGACGCCGGTGGAGCTGTGGATCAACATGGGCACCGATGCGTTTCGCGACAACGTGTATCCGCACACATGGCGTGACTATTTGTTGAAAGGCACGACCGACTGCGACGTGCTCATCATCACCGACTGTCGCTTCCTCAACGAAGCATTGCCAATTGCACAGATCGGCGGGACGCTCATCCGCATGCTCCGCTGGGGTAAATTCCCTCGCGACTCGCGGGGTGATTACGAGCTGATCCGTTGGCGCGGTTGGCACTACTCACTGGCGTGTGACGACACGGCTCAGATTGCTGCCTGGGCAAAGAGGTTTGCCACAAGCCTGGCCTACAACAAGCCGCTTCCGGAGTTCACGACCGAGCATGCCCACAAGGCGGCATTGTTCTTAAACGCCATGCCGCTCAAGACTGAATTGATCGACCTGTACTCTGTTCCAGCGGACGCAGCCTAGCATGCCGAAGAATTACACAACCATGCCTACGCTCAACGGGAACCTGCTCGTTTCCGTTGACTTGGAGTCGACCGGTCCTGATCCGGATCGGCACGAGATAATCCAGTTGGCAATGCTGCCACTGGGCCACGACTTGGAGCCGGTAACGGGCATCCGACCCTTCTATACGAACATTGCCCCGATGCATCCAGAGACGGTCGACCCCGAGAGTACTGCAGTGCATGGACTCGACCTCGACGACCTATTGCTCCATGCACCGAGTAGCGATCGCGTGCTGGAGAAGTTCTACAAGTGGTTCGAAGGGTTGGAGCTTGCGTTCGATCGGCGCTTGGTGATGCTCGCCCACAACTGCCCGTTCGAATCCAAGTTCCTGTCGAAGTGGCTCGGCCAGAAAGGCTACGACCGCTTTTTCAACCACCAGACTCGAGACTCGATGCATTTTGCGTCGGCGCTTAATGACATGGCGTTCCAGCGAGGCTGCAAGCCACCGTTCGAGCGCGTGTCGCTGGCATGGCTCAGCAACCACTTCGGCATCGTCAACGAGCGAGCACACGACGCACTGGCCGACGCAGTTGTCTGCGCCAAGGTCTACAAGAAGCTTCTGCAGACGGACATCATCCTATGAGTAACTCTTACCCAGCATTTTTCCTGCCAATGAACGATGGCAAGCATCAGTTCGCTGCGCTGCAGCATCTCGTGCAGTGGCGTGACGGTGTCGAGATGGACGAAGACGGTTGTCTGATCTTCCACAACAGCCCGTGCACGGTGGACGGTTGGGAGTCCGACTCGGCTGACCCGAACGCGCTGCTGCCGGTCGCCGATGAGTGTCTCGATCGCATCCATGCGATGTATATCGAAGACGGCAAGCCACGGCTGGAAACCTTCTGCATGCGTGCCGGTTGTGAGCATTTCAAGGGCGTTGTGAACATGCAGACATGCTCGCAGTGCCCACTGCGGAGAGGGCGAGAGTAATGACCTGTCGGTGTCTGATTACAATCAGAGGACAGACACGCTGCCAACACGCCAGCCACCCGAACTACAAATTGCCGGTAATCGAGGCGACGGACTGTGTTGGGTGCCCGCTCAAGATTGAAACCGACGAGCAGGGGCAGCCGCTACTGCCAGGTAAGATGGCTCAGGCTAAACACCTCGCGAAAGACATGGCTGCAGCTGCTGCGGATGGTTTCATCTTCGTGAGCAAGCGGTGCGTTGACGAGCGAGAGCTAGTGTGCCTCTCGTGTCCGATGCTCATCGTGGGCAGGGACAAGTGTGCGGCCTGCGGCTGCAGTCTGAAGGCCAAGCGGCGGCTTCGCGCGTGGAAGTGTGACTTAGGCTACTGGGATCACGTCCCTGTTGACATCCAGCCACACGCCCCGCTTCCCGAAGCCTCCAACAAGCCGGGAGACCTTGCTCGTGAAGGATGAGATGTCACTCGGCGACAAGGCCAATGAGCTAGCCAGAGTCGTTGTCGGGAGCGTTGCAAGCCCGATGAGAGCGGTCGCAACTGATGAAGCGGTGAGAGACCGCAGAAAGATTTGTGATTCGTGTCCCAGCCGCAAGCGGCGGGGCCGGCGATGTATGGTTTGCTCGTGCAACGTCTACGTCAAAACAGTCTTCGCGAAAGCGGAGTGCCCACTAGGTCATTGGGGACCAATCGATGAAAGCCGTCCTACTGCTCCTCGGTAGCGTGGTGTGCCCGCCGAGGCACTGTCCGCCGTACCCGTACTACCCGTTCTATTATCCACAGGCATACAACCTGCGAATGCCAACCCCGGACTCGCTACGACCGCCGAACTTCCGGCTGTACCCCGCACCACCCCCGCCGCCCAGAGCTAATGTAGAAGTGCCCTCGACTGTTTACGAAGGTGTCAAGCCTCTGACGATCGAGAACCCTTACTACAAGCCGGCCGAGTAGCTATGCCTTTCATCAAATTCTTCTACGGCGCTGCCACCGACCCCAACATGTCGGGAGCAAACCTCGGGTTGCTGATTTCCTACGCCATGGCAGGCGCGCTGCTCTATGGAGTGATGCGTGGCCAGTCGCGAAAGCAACGAGAGCCCCAGCGTGAGCCAGACGGCGAAGAGCGCGAAGATCCAGCAGCTGAATTCGAAATGCATAGTGTCATCAACACGGTTGGCGATTAAATGGAAACGCCCAGGCGGGCAACCTGGGCGTCGGGCCGGGGATGCTATCCCCGGTGGGGTTCAATGCTGCCGGCCTAGACTGGCAGTCTTTACTGACCTGCAGTGCCGCCGATCACTCGGTGGACCCTACACTTCGCGAAGTCAGTCAGGCCGCAATCCTTCACAGACACGCCGTACTGGCGTAGCTGCTTGCGGCACTCAACACGCAGCCTCTTGCGGAGGCTGCCACTCTTTATCAATTCGAGCAGCTCGTCGAACGTGATCTGTGCCACCACACTGACGATGGCACTGGCTGCTATTTCTCGCACCGTCCCGTCCACGTCCCAGTTGCGTTCGCCGATCGCGAGCACAACGTCGCTGATGCCGTAGACGATGTAACCGCCGACCGACACCTCTTTGCCGCACGCCGTTGTCAGCACCTGCGGCGGGATGTTCAGCGACTGGCGAGCCACGACGATCGAGTCGACCTCAGTGACCAGCGGCCAGAATATATGGAAGCCGGGTTTCATCTCGATCGGCTTCTTGCCCCACCTGTATCGCACGCCCCGGTGTGTCGCGCGGATAAGGACCCTCCTTGGGATGAACTGCAGGAGGGCGCGGACGATGTCGCCCACCCACGACAATGCTTGATCCATCGAACGCCTCAGAAGAGAGGACCCTGCAGGCAATGCACCTGCAGCGTCAAACCAGCGACTAATCGCGCAGATACGCAGCACCAGCGATGTACTTGCCGGTTGCCGGGTCTTTTCGGTACTCAAACGGAGCAGTGCCTTCCGCACCGCCGTACTGGGCATCGGTGTCGATCACCAGCTTGCTGCCCTCGATCTCGCGAACGATCGACGACAACTTCGCCGACGCCCCAGGTGCGCGGCTGTCGATGACGAGTGTCTTGGCGATGTCGATGATGGTCGGCCCCGCGCTGCCGCTCGGCGGGATGTACGGCATGCCTGGGCCGATCGTGTTCAGCTTCAGGTTTAGCCTCGGCGCCGGCGTTGAGTCAACGTTCGCGAACGTTGACTCGATCACCACAGTGCCAGCTGTGAAGCCAACATCGCCCGGCCGGCTCGCTCCGCGGTCGCTTTGAGGCTTGAACTGGACGTTGGGGCCGCCGACGAATACCGGGCTCCCCAGGAGGTCTGACAGCGTGCCCA
>JBQCJB010000231.1:0-2864 GCA_051953155.1 Aureliella sp.
GGCCACGCCGGTCGAAGTCGCCGTGCGCGGCGCGAGCCTCGATGAAAGCCGCGCTTACATGCTGGAAGTCGAAAAGAAACTGCAGAAGCTCGAGCCGCTGCGCGATGTGCAAATCGCCCAGTCGCTCGACTATCCAACGATCAACGTCCGCGTCGATCGCGAAAAGGCATCGACTTCCGGCACCACCGCCGCCGAAATCGCGCGCTCGGTCGTCGCCGCAACTTCTTCGACGCGCTTCATCGCCCAAAACTATTGGCCCGATCCCAAGTCGGGTATCGGCTACCAGGTCCAGGTCGAAATTCCGCAGTCGACGATGACCAGTGCCGACGATCTGGCAGCCGTTCCGGTGGCCAGTCACGAAGGCCGGGCGCTGTTGCTGCGTGACGTCGCTCAGCTATCGCCCGGCACAATGCCTGGCCAGTTCGATCGCTACAACATGAAACGTGAATTAACGCTAACGGCCAATATCAGCGGAGCGGATCTCGGTTCGGTCTCGAGCGCCGTTCGCCGCTCGCTGGACGAACTGGAGGCCGATGGCAAGAAACCGAAAAGCGTCACTGTCGAACTGCGCGGCCAGTTACCTCCGCTGCGGCAGATCCTCAGCGGACTGGGCGTCGGGCTCGCCTTGGCTATCGTCGTCGTCTTCTTGCTCCTGACGGCCAGCTTCCAGTCGGTTCGGTTGGCCCTGGTCAGCCTGTCGACGGTTCCCGCGGTCCTCTTGGGCGTCTTGATCACGCTCTGGCTGTCGGGGGCCACGCTGAACATCCAGTCCTTCATCGGAGCCATCATGGCGATCGGTGTGGCCATGGCCAACGCGATTCTGCTGGTCACTTTCGCTGAACAAGAACGCCTTGCCGGCAACGAGCCTGCTCGGGCAGCAACTCTGGGTGGCCAGCGCCGGCTGCGGGCGATTTTGATGACTGGGCTGGCGATGATCAGCGGCATGTTGCCAATGACCTGGGGGCTGAGCGAAGCGGGTTCGCAGACCATTCCGCTGGCTCGCGCGGTCGTCGGCGGGTTGATCGCTGCCACGCTCGCCACGCTGCTGATCCTGCCCGCCGTGTTTGCCCTCGTGCAGCGCCGAGCCTCCAAGACCTCGGCGTCGCTCGATCCATTGGATTCCAACAGTCCCCATTACTCACCATCCGAGGTGATTTCCACATGAAGCGGTCGCATGCCCACTATTCCCTGATCGCTGCCGGATTTCTGCTGGGCGCGGTCCTGCAGAGCGGTTGCACACCGCAGTCCCAAGCCAATTTGGGTGCGGAAGAGAGTTCGGCTGCCGGTCGGCCGATGCGCGTCACGCCCATCACGCCCGGGCGAAAATCGCTAGTCCGCACCATCGACCTGCCCGGCCGCACGGAAGCCTTCGAGGTTACGCCGCTGTACGCCAACGTCACTGGATATGTCTCGAGCGTCAACGTCGACATCGGCGACCACGTCAAGGCACCCGGCAACGGGCAGGAGGGGACAATTCTGTGCCAGGTCGTCGTGCCGGAACTGCAGGAGCAACTGGCTGAAAAGACAGCCGGCGTCGATCAGGTCAAGGCCGAGGTTGCGCAGGCGGAGGCCGGGGTGAAACTGGCCCAAGCCGTCGTCGCCTCCGCAGAAGCGCGCGTCCAGGAAGCTCGTGCATCGGCCGCTCGCGAAGAAGCCCTTTTTTCCCGCTGGCAATCGGAATACGACCGCGTCAAGCGGCTGGCCAGCTCTGGAGTGGTGACTCAAAAGGTTGCCGAAGAGACCAAGTCCGAAATGGATGCCGCGGACGCCTCTCGCCAAGAGGTGACTGCCAAGATCAGCGCCGTCGAAGCCCAGCACCGCGAAACGCAGGCATCGCTCGACAAAGCCAAAGCCGACCTCACGGCCGAACAAGCCCGCTTGGCCGTTGCCATGGCTGAGCAGCGGCGACTGGCCGCGATGCTCGCCTACACGACGCTCCATGCGCCCTACGATGGAATCGTGGTCGAGCGGCGGGTTCACACCGGTCATCTGGTCAGCGCGGGAGGCAATCGCGAGGAGGGCCCGCTGCTAACCATCATGCGCATCGATCCACTGCGAGTGATCGTCGACATCCCGGAGACCGACGCCGTTCACGTGACGGAGAAGACGAAAGTCGAACTGCGGGTGCCCTCGCTGCCGACGCAGTCCTACGTCGGAACGATCTCGCGCAGCAGTTGGTCGCTGGACGCCAATTCGCGCACGCTGAAAGCGGAAATCGACCTCCCCAACCCCGACGGCCAGTGGCGGCCGGGACTTTATCTGCAAGCCAAACTGACGGTGGCCGAGTTGAGCGATGTCGTCGCGATTCCCAAGTCGGCAATTCTCACGACGGACAAGCAAACGTACTGTTACGTCATCGGCCCGGACGATCGCGTCGAGCGCCGCAGCGTAGCCTTGGGCTTGCAGGCGGGTAGCGAGTTCCAAGTCCTCAGTGGCCTGGACGGTACCGAGCGCCTGATCGGCAGCAACCCCAGCGCCTTCCGCGAAGGCCAGGCCGTAGAGATCGTCCCCGCCAAGCCCCCCGCAACGTAAGCGGGTTTGTGGAGAGAGAGAGTGCGCTGCGCTAACAGCCGAGACGGGTGGCGTATTGGTGCATCGTGGTGAGCGTTTGCGCTGCCCTGACAGCCGAGACGGGTGTCCGACTTTTGGATCGCGTTCTCTTCTGGGCGATGCACCCGTTTTTGATCGGTCTCCCCCTCGCCCCGCTTCGGGGAGAGGGCAAAAGTGTTCGGCACATAGCTTGCGAGTTCGCCACTTTTGGCAAGTTCGTGCCGCTTTTTTTGCCATGCTGGGGGACGCGGGTGCTCGGCGCCTGGGATACGCACCATTCCTAGTCCTCGTCCGTTGCGTTCGGCGCATGCAGG
>JBQCJB010000232.1:0-4185 GCA_051953155.1 Aureliella sp.
CAACTGAGCGACGCGGTCAAGGAGCAGATCGATCAGCTGACCCAGGGGATCACCGAGTTCGCATCGCAGTTCCAGTCGGAACTCGAAACGGCCGAGCAGCTGTTCACGACCTTTACCGATACCGCTGGCGAGCTGGCCTCTGGACTCTCAGATACCCTTTCCTCGCTGGGAGAGTCGGCAACCAATACGGCGACCGACCTGATCAATACGCTCAGCGAGCATCATGGTGACATCTCCGAATTTTTCTCGATGTTCACCAGCGACGCCGGCAACCTGCTGGACGAGTTCCAGACGCAGGTGACCGACACGTTTAGCCAGTGGAAAACGTTCGCCGAGCAAGAGATCAGCGATTCGATGCGCGAAGCGGTCGAACACGCCATGCAGGCGGGCGTCGAGGCCTTGGCGACCGAGATCATCGCCAACATCGCCATGACGGAAATGGGCGTGGCTACGACCACCGCCCTGTCTCCGGTCCTGCCGGAGATCGTGGCCGCCCAAAAACTGACCGACTTGATCAACAGCATTCTGTAATCGCACCTATTCCGCGCATCGCCCGGGCTGCCCTCGCAATGCGGAAAACATCGAGATTTCTTTGAATTCGCCGGACAGCTGTCCGCTTTGGGGCGCAGCCGGCAATTCATGATCAGCGGCACGCGAGTGCCCGCCGAAACCAGTTCTCTTCCCACAGCTAAACGCACTTCCAAACCAACCGATTAAAAAGGCAACGCTCATCATGGACAACGACGACAAACTGAAAGTCTTGGGACAAACGGCCACCGACGTACCGGCGCGGGTCAAAGAATTCGTCCAGCACGTTACCCAGCTCAGCTCCCAGATGCAGGAGAGCCAAACGACCTTCCAGTCGCTGCACGACGAACTCGACAGCCGGCTGCAAGCGGCACAGGAATCGCTCAAGGCCTACATCGACGACGCGCACACACTGCAAGAGCAAATCGCCGGCGAGATCGCGGACGTCCAGTCGGCTTACGATCAGGTCAGCGACAGCTGGACCCAGGAGGCCGATCAGGCCGAGGCAGCGTTCGATTCCCTGCAAACGCAGCTGGGCGATGTCGGTAACGAAATCAGCCAGGCCGCTTCGGAGCTGGCGTCGCAGGCCGAACAGGTCGTCGGCGAGATCGCTCCGGCCCAGCAGATGGCCGAGGAGCTCGGCCAAAAGGCCAGCGAGGCCTACGAATCGATGCAACAAGCCTTTTCGTCGCTGGGCGATGTGATGGAGACGGCCCAGCAGTCCTGCCAAAACGTCATCGACGAGGCCTCGACGGCCATCAACGAGCAACAAGAATCGCTTCGGCAGGCCGTCCAGCAGGCCAGCGAGCAAATGGGCTCGCTCGTCCAAGCCTTCGAAGATTCGCTGACCGACCTGCACCTGGATGTGCTCACCCCCGGCATCAACGGCCTGAGCGACACAGCTCGCGAAAAGATCGAAAACGAGATCCACGAGCTGTTGAGCAACGTGGCCAGCTCGGTCACGGAAATGCTCGACGGCCTGGTGGAAAAACTGACCTCTTCGGGCGAAGAAACGTCTGAACTGCGGGAAGTGATCGCCCCGGTGATCGATCAGGTTGACGATCTGATCGAACCGCTCAAATCGCTGATCGATGCGATCAAGAGCATCGCCGACACCTTCTCTGCCATCACCAGCATCTTCTAGCCTCGCATCGCTGTCCTGACAATTTGACAAGTCCACCCACGCATCTTTACTCAGCCAACGCACACTTCATAAAACTAAGGAACCAACGATCATGAACGATTTTGAAAGCACCGCCAACGCAGCCGTCACCAAACTGCAAGAGATCGACGACATCGTCTCGGAGACTCAGCCTCAGTTCGAAGCAGCCCAGCAGCACTTAGAGGACGTCGAACAGGAGTTCAACTCCGTCGCCCAGCAGTTGCTCGAGTCGCTCGAGCACATCGAGCAAACCATGCAGACGGCTCGCGAGCAGCAACAGGAAGCGGCCAGCAACCTGATCCAGCGGCTGGGCTCTCTCAAGGATCACGCCGATGACGTGCGCAGCAAGGCCACCGATGAATTGACGCATTTGAAGGAATTGTCCGACGGCCTCGTAGCGGCTGGAGGTCAGATCCAGGAATCGTTGCAGACGCAGCTGGCCAACGTTCAGACGGGCTGGTCGCAGACCAAGACGCAGCTTGAGTCAGCCCAGCAAGAGGCGTCCGGACTGGTCGGCGATCTGGCCAGCGGAATCGACGAAACCGTCGGCACGCTCGAGCAACGCGGCCAGGAAATCAGCGATATCGGCGAGCAAACGCAGCAGTTCATCACCGACGAACTGCAACCGGCGATCCGCGACCGCCTGGACGAAGCCCAGCAGAGCTTTGACGAGTTGCAATCGAACCTCGAGTCGAGTTTGACCGAATCTCGCGACCAGGTCGACCGCTCGGCGCACGATGCGCTCGATCAGGTAACTGGCCAGTACGATGAACAACTGCAAGCCGCGGTGACCAAGGTTCAGGAGTTTGTCGAATCGATCAAGGGCATCGCCGACAAGGGCGTTTCGGCCGGCGAAACCATGATCTCTGCCAAGGATGTCATGAACACGGCCATGAAATCGACGAACGTCGGCTTGGAGTCGGTCGTCGATACCTTGCGCAACATCAAGGAAATCTTCGAGAAGATCGTGTGATGCTTCGCGCGATGCCACCTGAACCGAGTCGCGCTTCGTGTCGGCTGATGTCCGTCAACCGACGCCGACGCGCAGCGATGGACCGGTTCAGGTTTGTGTGGTTGCCAGGGCGGCCGCTAACTTTTCCTGCAGCCGCTCGACGACTCGTCGCACCGTGCGGTCGGAACGGTTGACCTTGGCTGCGATCTCCTCGTTGCGATAGTTATCCAGTTTCAATTGCAGGATCTGTTTCTCGGTAGCGTCGAGCATATCCATGACGCGTTCCAGTTGTTCGGCGAAGATCACCGCTTCGTCGGGAGCTTGGGCACTCGAAGCGGGCTCGTACGAGGCTCCCTCGCCGTCGGTTCGCGAAACCAGCTGGACATCCTGTTCACGGTTGAGTGCCCGCCGCTGAGCCAAATGGTACCGCTGCTTCATCCGAGTTTTGTTAAGCGTGATGGCACACAGCAACCCCCAGAGACTGTCGCGGTCGGAGACCTCCAGTTTGCCAGCCACGATGCGGGTGAAAAAGCTGCGACACGTCGACTGCACAATGTCCTCGGGAGCCAGCCGGCGATTCAAACCTGGTGGGAAATGTTTGCGAGTCACCAAATCCAGCCGCTTGCCGTAACGCTCCCAGAACTGTTCCTGAGCGGTTACCGAGCCCTCGGCCAGACCCTTGATAAACGCTTGCCAGCCAGCCTCCGAATCGAGATCAGAATCAGAGGCCGCACTAGAGGAAACGGATTCGTCGCTCATGGAATGACTGCTTTTCGCTGAACCGAGGTGGCCCCCGGGGTGCCGGAACGGAAGCACCGGTCGGCCGCGGACAGAAAACGCAAATTATTTTAACGCGCCTGTCCGCTGCGGTGTCTCGTTGGCAATTTGAAAGAAGTTGCCGAGCGCTTCCGCCGTGCGAACCTGAAGGAAACCCAGTCATGCTTGCCAAGAGCCAACCATTGTCGAAGTTGAACTTGCAGACGCTGGTCGACCAGGCGCGAGGCTTGTGTGAACAGATCGAACGCGGACAAGCGGTGACGCCGCTGTCGGATGCCTTCCGCTGCATGGCGGACGATCCGGCCTCTCGCCCTCTCCCGGTCGCCGTGCTGGTTCTCAGTTCTGCAGCCCGCGAGGCCGTCGCAGCCTGGCTGGCCTCGAGCACGGACGATTGCTCACGCTACTGCGTACAAGTCGCTGAACCTGACGTTTTGCTCGGCAGCGCCGGTGCCTACCAGCGTTTCTGCGCCGATCCGCATGCACTGCTGGTCGTCGGAACCGCTGGCCAAGCTCTCGGTTCAGACGAGCTGGGTTTGCTCGCCAATCTTCTGGCGAGCTTTCCTTTAGTTTGGCCGCTGGTCGTCGACGCGGCTGCGGAGGCCGCGCTTTCCGACGGCTGGCTCGCACAAATGGCGTCGCTGGCCACGGGTCTGCCCATTGCCCCGGCGCAACTCGCGGCCTGGACCGGCGCGGCTGCCGCTGCCGACGGCGCGGCGGGGCCTCCGCTCTCTGGCCGTTTGGAAACTTTTCGCGAACCCCTCACCCA
>JBQCJB010000233.1:0-11216 GCA_051953155.1 Aureliella sp.
CATCTCTCATCACCTCGATGAAGTGTTCGACATCGCCGATCGCATCATATGCTTGCGCGATGGCTGCTGTGTCGGTAGTGGCAGCCGAGGAGAACTGACGCGGGGCGAGCTGATCCGCATGATGGTCGGGCGCGACCTGGCGTTTTCGCGGCCCGAGTCGGCGGCGACGGACCAGCCGGGCACCGCCCAGCAGCCGGTCGCGCTCGACGTGCGCAGCGTGCAGCGCAAGCCCGGCTTGCCAGACAACGCGTTCCAAGTCCGCCGCGGCGAGATCCTCGGCGTGGCCGGTCTGGTCGGTTCGGGACGCACCAAGATGGTTCGCGCGATTTTGGGTATCGATCGCGCGCACCGGCGCGACGTGCGGCTGTACGAAGTGCCGCTGCCGGGCCGCAGCGCGGCCGACGCATTGGGTGCCGGTATCGGGTTGGTTCCCGAGGATCGCAAGTCACAAGGCCTGGTCGGTTCGGCCTCGGTTCGCGACAACATGCTCTACGCTGCTTTAGGAAAACTGTGCCATCCCGTTGGCCGCTACCTCCAGTTCGGCAGAATCGCGCGGGCGACAAATCAACAAATCGAACTGCTGCGCATCGCTGCGTCGTCACCACAACTGCCGGTCCGCGCGTTGAGCGGGGGAAACCAGCAGAAGGTCGTGCTGGCCAAGTGGTTGTTGGCCGAGTGCCAGGTTTTGATCCTGGACGAACCGACGCGTGGAATCGATGTCGGCGCCAAAGAGGAGATTTACAACTTGCTGCGGAAGCTGTGCGATCGCGGGCTGGCTCTGCTGGTCATTTCGTCGGAGGTCGGGGAGCTGCTGTTCATGAGCGACCGGCTGATGGTCATGCGCGGGCAAAGGATCGTGCATACGTTCGAATCGATGGATGGGGTGACAGAGGAGTCAGTTATGCATTTTGCTGCCGGAGGCGTGCATGATTCTTGATGGTTTTCTATTCGTGCGGCGCATGCTCGCAAGCTCCAATGGCCCGGCGCTGTTGGGGTTGATCCTGCTGTGCGTTGGGCTGTCGTTCGTCTCCGATCGCTTCGCTACGTGGGATAATTTTCAGAACGTCGCGCGTCAGGTTTCCGTCAACGCCGTCATTGCGGCTGGCATGACGGTGGTCATTCTCTCCGGCGGTATTGACCTGTCGGTCGGCTCGGTCATGGCGCTCAGCATGACATTGACTGCTTGGGGGCTCCTGCAGCAATTGCCCATTGCAGTGGCGGTCGCGTTGGGGCTGGGGACCGGAGCGTTGTTCGGGGCAGTCAATGGTCTGCTGATTGCCTACGGACGCATGCCGGCCATCATTGTGACTTTGGCAACGATGGAGATTCCGCGCGGATTGGCGCTGCTTCAGACCGGAGGTTATCCGCAGTCGGGGCTGCCGGCGGCGTTCGCGTGGATTGGCAAGGGAGAGGTTTTCGGAATCCAGACGCCGATCCTGATCATGTTGCTGGTCTATGCGCTGTTGTTTGCGCTGCTAACATTCTTTCCGTTCGGGCGATATGTCTACGGCATCGGCGGCAACGAAGAAGCCCTGCGTTTGTCCGGGGTGCGCGTCGGGCGCGTCAAAGTGCTGGCGTACGTGCTCAGCGGCTTGACCGCCTCGATCAGTGGAATCGTGCTCGCGTCGCGACTTTCGTCCGGCCAACCCAATGCGGGCATCGGTTTTGAACTCGATGCCATCGCAGCGGTGGTGCTGGGGGGCACAGCGATCGCCGGCGGGCGCGGCTCGATCGTCGGCACGCTGATCGGCGCCATGACGCTGGGCGTGCTGAACAATGGACTGAACTTGATGGGCGTCTCGCCCTACATTCAAAAAGTCCTCAAAGGTGTGATTATTCTTGTGGCCATCTATGCAGGCTCTGCGAAGCGCGATCGATAATGCAAGTTGAACGATCTCATGATGATAGAGCCTCTGGTCAAAGAACCCAGCGCGATCGGTTGCGACGGATCGCCCACGTGGCGCTCGATATGGATGGCACGATCTACAATGGCGATACGTTGCTGGCGTGCACCGTACCGTTCCTGGCCCAGTTGCGGCAGTTGGGAATCGGATGCTCGTTCGTGACCAACAATCCTTCCAAGAGCGTCGGCGATTCGCTGAAGAAGCTCGCCTCGATGGGACTCGACATCGAGCGCGAGCAGTTGTTCACTTCGAGCATGGCGACGATGGACGTGCTGCGGCGCGAGTATCCGTCCGTCCAGCGGCTGTTCGTGCTGGGAACGCCCAGCATGTGCCAAGAGTTTATGGCGACCGGTTTCCAGTTGACGGCCGATGATCCCGATGACGTGCCCGATGCCGTCGTCGTGGGATTCGACATGACCTTGAGCTACGATCGGTTGTGCCGCGCGGCTTGGTGGATCCAGCAGCGGCTGCCGTATCTGGCGACCAACCCCGACCGGGTTTGTCCGACGGATCAAAGGACCGTTCTGGTCGATTGCGGGTCGATCTGTGCGATGTTGGAAAAAGCGACTGGCCGCGCGCCGGACAAGGTTCTCGGCAAGCCTGACCCCGACATGATCCAGGGCATCGTCCGGCGGTGGTCGATTGGCAACGACCAGATTGCGATGGTCGGCGACCGTTTGTATACCGACATCCTCATGGCCCACCGGGCAGGGGCTTTGGGCGTGATGGTCCTGACCGGCGAAGGAACGTTGGAGGACGCGGCCGGCGCCGATCCGCCGCCCGACATCGTAGTCCCCAGTCTCGCCGAGTTCGGCGAATTGTTGGCCGCTGCGAAACTTCAGAACTAGGAAGCAACTTTGACCCGACTCACGTTAGAAGAGGCACTCGCGGCCGCCCGCGAGACGCGCAGTCTGGAGATTGGACAGTCGAATCTATCGGTCGTGCCGCAAGTTTTTCGTCGGCACTTCGACCAGCAACCGGCCGTGGTCGTGGCCGATGTACATACGTTCCAAGCCGCCGGCAATCGCGTTGTCGACGCGCTGCGAGCGGCCGGCCAGGACACGCTCGAACCCTTCGTGTTTACCGACAGCGATCTGTACGCCGAGCATCGGTTCGTCGAGCGCTTGGAAGAGTTCTTCAAGACTCACACCGCGGTGCCGGTCGCGGTCGGCTCGGGAACGATTAACGATCTCGTGAAACTGGCGGCTCACCGCACGGGACGTCAATATGTTTGCGTCGCCACCGCCGCGTCGATGGACGGATACACGGCGTACGGGGCCTCGATCACTTGGCAAGGTTCGAAGCAAACGTTTGATTGCCCCGCGCCGATCGCCGTCGTGGCCGATCTGGATGTCATCGCGCAAGCGCCGGCGGAAATGAAGGCCTGGGGATACGCGGACCTGCTGGCAAAGGTGACGGCCGGTGCGGACTGGATCGTGGCCGATGTGCTGGGCGTCGAGCCGATCGAGCCGCTGGCGTGGAACATCGTTCAAGGGGGACTGCACGATGCGGTCGGCTCGCCTGCGCTGGTGCGAGCGGGCGATCGAGCAGCCCTCGGCAAGCTCGTTACCGGTCTGATGCTGGGCGGTTTCGCCATGCAGTCGATGCGTTCGAGCCGGCCAGCGTCCGGCGCTGAGCACCAGTTCAGTCACTTGTGGGACATGGAACATCACACGTATCAGGGCAAGGCACCCTCACATGGATTGAAGGTCGGCATCGGAACGATCGCAGTGACAGCTCTGTACGAACGGCTGTTATCCAGCGGCCAAACGCCACCAGTGATACCCGAAGATGCTCTCGCCCGTTGGCCAGAGTCCGATCGGTGGCGGGTGCTAGCTCTCGAACTGTTCGACGATCCGCTGCTTCAGGAATTGGCTGTTCGCGAAACGTTGGCCAAGCTGCCCGACGCGACCGAACTGCAACGCCAACTTACTCAACTGGTCCAGCGCTGGCCCGAACTGCAGGAACGTTTGACCCAGCAGCTCATTCCGCTCGACCGGTTACGCTCGATGCTCCGCGCGGTCGGGGCACCGGTTAATTCGGAAAAGATCGGCATCAGTCGCGAGCGCTTGCGTGAAAGTTATCGCAAGGCGCTGATGATCCGCCGGCGATTCACCGTTCTGGATCTGGTTGCCCGCATGGGCCGCTTTGACGAGATGCTGCAAGAGCTATTCACGCCGACGGGCGGAGGGGCGCTGGCCGGTGGCCGGCAAAGCCAGGACAATCCCTAGGCGGGCAACGATACGGGGAACCCGCGGATTGTCTTTACTTGTCCGGTTGGGCTTCGCCTTTGATGGCGGCGATCGCTTCGGTTAAAAACTTCCTGCGGAAATCGGACCGTCCTGGATCGCTGCTGGGCTTGGCCAGCATGGCTTCGAGTTTCGGAAGCGCCTCGGCGGCGGGCGGACCGATCTTGCCGAGCAGGGATACGGCGTAGAACGACATGCGGCGATCTTCCGAGTCGAGTTTCTCGATCAGCAATCCGACCGCCTCGACCGGCGCGGCGTTGATCTCCTTGAGAGAACTGCTGGCGAAATCGCGGTCTTCATCGCTGCTGAGTAACTGGAAAAGTTTAGGCACTGCATTCTTGGCCTCTGGGCCGAGTTTGCCCAGGGCAACACCGGCGATGCGACGCACTTCCCACTGCGAATCGTCCAGAGCTGCCGTCAACCAGCCGACCAATTGAGGCGTGTCCTTGTCGATGGCTGCCAACGTATTCAGCGCAGCCGCGCGGACCTCGGCTTTTTCATGGGCAGCCAGACGCGATACAGCCGGAATCATCGATGACGCTTTGTCACCGAAGTCGGCCAGCGCTTCCAAGGTGACCCGCAACAGGTCGCGATCGTCCGCCAGATTGTGGCCGAGCGCATCGAGCACTTCGCCGTCGGTGATTTTCAGCGCCCGCACGGACTCGGTGGCGGCAAGCCTGACTGCTGAGTCGTCGTCTCCGAGCGCAGCGCGGCAGGCCTCGACGATGGCGGGGCTGATCTGCTTGGCGTCTAGAGTGCCGAGCGTTTCGATCGCCTTGGCACGCACCTGGGGGTCGGGATCTTTGCCCATGGCAGCGAGTTGATCGGCGCGAGCCTGCCGCAGTTTGGGCAGTTCGCTGAGAATCGCCAATGCGCGCGAACGCACCTGAGGCGCCGGGTCCTTCAAGCCATGCTCGATCGCGCTGGTCGCTTGCGAATCGCTAAAGTCGAACACCGGCAGCGCGTGCAGGGCGGCAGCGCGCACATTGGGCTCGGCATCGTTGCTCGCGCTGAGGATTTGCTCCCGGGCGAAGTCCGCTTCCTTGCCCGCGGAGATTAGCGATTTTATGGCGACTTCGCGGACTCGAGCCGAAGGGTCGCCGGCCGTCTTCGACAGCCGCCCGAGCAATTCGCGGTTCGGCGGTCGCACGCCGCCCAGAGCACGCGTGGCGGCCAGCCGCACGAGCTCGACATCGCTGGTCAGCCCGAGGGTCAGGGCTTCGACCGCCGGTTGGCCGATCATGCCCAGGGCTTGCGAAAATACCGGCTCGGCGCGCGGCTGCTTTTCAATGGCCGAGAGCAAGTCAGGCACGACCTTGGCGCCGAAGCTGGCCATCGTTCGCGATAGTAGTGCCTGGTCGATGTTCTCGCGATCGGCCTCCTTGATCAAAGCAGGCAGAGCGACCTGAGCCCCCGGGCCGAGTGATGCGAGGGCTTTGATCAGCGAATTAGCGACGTCCACTTCTACCGATGGCAGGCGCGAGGCGAGCCGCCGGGCAAACTCGTCGGCCGGGAGCGAGGCTTTGTGGGTGGCGACAATCGCCGCCTCGCGCACCGATGCAACCGGGTCGAGCAGCGTGGTCTCGATCGATTCCATTTTCTCGGTCGGTGGCAGTTTGGACTTGGCCAACATGATGACGGTGGCTTCGCGGATTTGCGCGTCGGCGTCACCGACGGCGTCGTGCAATTTCTGTTTGGCGGTCTTCGATGGCGAACTGAGCATTGCCAGGGCGGCGATGCCAATCTTGCGAACCGCTGCGTCGCTGTGGTCGGCCAACTGCAAGACGACCGTTTCGTCCTGCGGCGCGATCGCGATGATGGCTTCCGCGGAGTAGCGGGGCAGCGAGTCGCGCCCCTCTAGTCCCTCGACCAGAAGCGGAATGGCCGGCTGGGCCTGAGCCCCTAGCCGCGCAAAGGCCTGCGCGGCGGCCACGCGAGCGTCGTTCGATGCCGAGGCCCAGTGCGACTGGAGCGGAGTGAGCGCCGCGTCGCCGATCGCCCCCAACGCGCCGGCCGCGCGGTAGCGGACCTGAGCGTCGCGATTGTCCAGGCACTTGAGCAACTGTGGGATCGCCGGTTGGGCCTTCTCGCCCGCGCGGGCCAGGCCGATCAGTCCCTGCACGCGGACCTGCGTATCGCCGTCACCAATGGCTTTGGTTAAAGCGGCGATGGCTGGCGAGGACGAGTCACCGCGGCGGACCAATTCGTAAGCTGCATCGCGACGCTGTTCGACATCGCGGTCGTCGAGCAGCTTGCTCAGTTCGGCCAGCGATGCGTCGCGGACCTCGGCGATGCCGAGGCTCGCCAGCTGCAAACACCAGCAGAACGCGAGCGACACAAGCCACAATTTACGCACGGTATTCGACCCTCCCGAACAGAAAGTTATGGCTGCTAGTCGGCCTGCCCTTACAGATCCAGCCCAGGCAGACGGCCGGTGCTGTCACCGATAAAAGGCACTTCAGCGCCCATGCGATCGAGCATCGACAAGAACAGATTGCAGACGGGCGTTTCGAGATCGTAACGCACATGGCGTCCGGTCTGGATCGAACCGCCGGCCGAGCCCGCCAGCAGAATCGGCAGGTTGTCGTGGTTGTGGCGGTTGCCGTCGCTCAAGCCGCTGCCGAACATGACCATTGAATGGTCCAGCAGAGTCCCTTCCCCTTCGGGAATCGCTTTCATCTTCTGCAGCAGATAGCTCAGTTGCTGGATGTGAAAGCGATTGATTTTGCTGAGCTTTTCCAGTTTCTCGGGATTCTCGCCGTGGTGGGACAAGTCGTGGTGCCCGTCGGGCACGCCGATCTTACGGTAATTCTTGTTGTCGCCGGCGTTGGCGAACATCATCGTCGCGATCCGGGTCGAATCGGTCTGGAAGGCGAGCACCATTAGGTCGCACATCATCCGCATGTGATCCTGGTAATCGCCCGGGATACCATCGGGAATCTGGTAGTCGACATCGATATTCGCCCGGTCGAGCTTTTTGGCACCGACGCGGCGTTCGATCTCGCGGACGCCGGTCAGATACTCGTCGAGCTTGCGGTTGTCATCGCGTCCGAGCTTCGACTGCAGTCGCCGCGCGTCGTCAGAGATGAAATCGAGCACGCTCTTCTGCAAGGCCTCGCGCTGCTGTCGACCTTTGTCGACGTCGCTGTTTTTGCCGGCGGCGAACAACCGCTCGAAGACGAGCTTCGGATTGACTTCCTTGCCCACCGGAGTCGACTCCGACGACCACGAAATGTTCGACGAATAAGCGCAGCTGTAACCCGAATCGCAGTTGCCTGCCATGCGGCCTGGGTCGACGCCCAATTCCAAGGAAGAGAATCGTGTATGGTGTCCCACCATCGAAGCGGCCACCTGGTCGACGGAAACGCCCGAGCGAATGTGCTCGCCGTCGGTCTTCCGCGGTTGAGCCCCCGTCAGGAACACCGAGGCGCTGCGCGCATGGTCGCCCGCGCCGTCGTCGTTGGCCCGTCCCTTGTCGTGCGTCAGTCCCGTCAGGATCAGCAGGTCATCTTTCACAGGCGCCAGTGGTTCGAGAGTGGGCGAAAGTGGAAAGCCGAACCCTTCTGCCTTGGGAACCCAGTCCTTCATCACCACGCCGTTGGGAACGAAGATGAACGCCATGCGCGTCGGCGTGGTCGCGCCCGCCGTTGCCGTGGCCGCCTTGGTGATCGAGGCGGTAGCTTCCAACCAGGGCAGGGCCAGGGAGACGCCGAGTCCGCGAAGCACCGTCCGTCGGGACACTTTGGAATTCAGTGGGCTGAGCATGATTAACGTCCTGATTCCTGGTGGGTGAAAGCTGGGCAGGTAACGATCGATTTGATCAAAGTCGCGAAACGATAGTTCTCTTCAGCCAAGTCGTTGACGATCGAGCGGACGGTGCAGCGGTCGGCTACACCCAGGCCGCGACCCAACGCATAAGTTAACATTTTCGTCGTCACGCAACGGCAGAACTCGTCCTTCTTATCTTCGACCAGAATTTGCACCAAATCCAATGGTCCATTGAAGGTTCGGCCACCTGGCAGGATGCCTGAGGGATCGATTTTTTCACGACCATCGGCGTCGCGCCAGGCCCCGATCGCGTCGAAGTTCTCCAGGCCGAAGCCGACCGCATCCATTTTTGTGTGACAAACCGCACAGTTCGGATTGGCCCGGTGCTGCTCCATTTGTTGGCGCAGCGTCCCCAGCGTTTCGCCGGCGGCGGCCAACTCGGGCACATCCGGTGGCGGCGGGGGAGGCGGTTCGGCCAACAAGTTATCCAGCACCCACTTACCGCGTTTGACCGGCGAGGTCCGCGTCGGATTGGATGTCAGCAACAGGATGCTGCCATGCATCAACACACCGCGACGTTTGCCATTCAAGTCGACTTTGCGGAACTCGTCGCCGCGAACGCCTTCGATGCCATAGTGCCGCGCAAGTCGCTCGTTGACGAACGTCGTTTCCGAACTGAGCAATTCGAGGATGCTGCGATTCTCGCTGAGCAGGCTGTTAAAGAGCAGCTCGGTTTCGCGGCGCATCGCCCTGCGCAACTCGTCATCGAACGCGGCAAATTTGACTGGGTCAGGCGAGAGCGCTTCCAGGTCGCGCAATTGCAACCACTGGCCGGCGAAATTCTCCGCCAACGCCGCCGCCTTGGGATCGCCCAGCATGCGATCGACTTCCGCCTGCAGCTGCTCCGGCGTATGTAGCTTTCCAGCCCGCGCCAGTTCGAACAAGCGCTCGTCGGGCATGCTGCTCCATAAAAAGTAAGACAGCCGCGAGGCCAATTCAAAATCGTTCAGCGGCCGGATGCCGTCGATGAAGTCCTCGGGGCGGTCGTCCTCGACGCGATAAATGAAATGCGGCGAGGCCAGGATGGCGGTGATCATTGTGTGCATGATCTCGGTCTGCGTCGCCCCGGACTCGCGAACGGTCTTCATCAACCGAATGAGACGCTCGGATTCGTCACCGACCAGCGGACGGCGAAAGGCGCGGCGCGCAAACTGGACGACGTTCTCTCTGGCCGCTTCCATGACCTGCTGGCGATCGTCGGCGTCCTCGGGCTGCTTGGGGAAAATCTTTTTCAGCGCCTCGGGATTAGCGATCGCCTGGTCAGCGATTTGCCGCGCGGCGCCCAGATACTTTTCCATCAGGATTGGCGGCAGCGAGAGGACGTCGCCAATGTTATCGAAGCCGTTGCCCACATCGTCCGACGGGAAATCATTGGCCAGCTTGAGATCCAAACCGGTCAGGTCGCGGATCGTGTTGTTGTACTCGGCGCGGTTCAGGCGTCGCATCGTGACGCGTCCCGGACGGCTGACGCTGCCGCAGTCGAACTGTTGCAGTCGCTGTTCGATCCACTGGATCAGCTCGACGCGCTCGACCCCCTCGGGCTGATCCGAGTCGGCTGGCGGCATCTGCTGGTCATTGAGAGCCAGCAGGATCTTTTCGACCGCCTCGATGTGCTCGCCTAGCTCTCCCGGCGCGGTCAGGAAATTGACTCGGATTCCACCTTCCGCTTGCTCGCCGGTGTGGCAATCGTAACAGTACTTGTTCAGTGTCTTGAGCGCCAGCTGCGTGGACTGGTCAGGAGCTGGGTCTTCAGCCAGCGCACAGGGCGAGGTTGCAATTGGCCAACCGAGACCGGCCAAACAAGCGCAGGCGATCAGCAGGATACGCAAGCGGTGAACCAATGGCAGCATGGGATTTGTCGGGGCGGGAGGCGGGGAAGGGAGGATTGTCGCGGACCAGCTGGAATTATACACCAGCCAACTCCATGCAGACGCCACACGCAACCCATCTTCGTCGCGCATGGCGTGATGGAACCCAATTAATCTAACGGCTGCTGGCCCGGCCACACGCCGCAGCGCTTGCGAAACCGCCACATGGCGTAACCCAGGCAGGCAAACGCCAAGCCCACGACGACGGCGAGCAGCGGGTTGAGCTTATCGATCGTCGATCGGGGCGAATTCCCATAGACCGCGATCGTGCCGAGCACTGAGAGGCCGAGGGCCAAAACGACCCACATCGCCACGCGGAACCGTCGGACTTCACGCGCGTCGACGACAGGCTCGGCTGCGGCCGGGAGTGATTGAATAGGCTCGAGCTTAATCATGGGACGTCGTCCGAGTAGGAGGATTTGTCGCGGCTTAAAAATTTTACCCGGCGGCTGTTTCCAAACGCAACTGAGAAACAGACCAGAAAGAGATTGGAAGGCGAATAGAAACAGATTGAAAAGCCAGTTAAAAAGGCAGGCTGGAAGCCGGCGCTACTTGTATACTAAGCCTTCGCTCTTTTCTCGAAATGACAACTCTGAAAGCGAGATTCGCTATGAGATGCTCGGCTGCGATTGCGACCTGGTTATGCGTTCTAGCGACGGTGAGCCTGCTCGCCCCTGGACGTCTGGAGGGGGCGGACAAGCCGAACGTGCTTCTGATCGTCGGCGACGATATGGGCTACGCCGATGTCGGGTTCCATGGCTGTAAAGATATCCCGACTCCGCAGCTCGATTCGCTCGCTGCCAGCGGAGCGCAATTCACCAACGCATACGTCAGCGGACCCTACTGTTCACCGACGCGAGCCGGCTTGCTGTCCGGACGCTACCAGACGCGATTCGGGCACGAATTCAATCCGTCGGGCAAGGGTGCTGGTTTGCCGGTTAGCGAGACGACGATCGCCGATCGCCTCAAGGGGGCCGGGTACAAGACTGGAGCGGTCGGCAAGTGGCACTTGGGTTCCGATCCCGAGATGCATCCGCTGCGCCGCGGCTTCGATGAGTTCTTTGGCTTCTTGGGTGGCGCGCATAGCTACTTCGATAAACAAGGCATGTTCCGCGGCACCGAACCGGTCGAAGAACTGGACTATTCCACCGATGCCTTCGGTCGCGAGGCGGTCAAGTTCATCCAGCATCACAAAGGCGAGCCCTGGTTTCTGTACCTGGCCTTCAACGCGGTCCATACGCCCATGCATGCGACCGACGCTCGCCTGGCCAAGTTCGCGCACATCGAAGATTCACAGCGACGTACTTACAACGCGATGATGCTGGCGATGGATGAGGCGATTGGCTCGGTTCGCACGGCGCTGGCCG
>JBQCJB010000234.1:0-6999 GCA_051953155.1 Aureliella sp.
TCGCCTTGGCCGGCGGTCGTGCTGGCGTATTGATCGAGCACGCCGGGGACGTCCTGCAGGAACATCCGGGCCTCGGTCCCTTGACCGCGGAGGCTCAAGCGCGGTTCGGCGCGTTTCTTGGCAGTCGGCGTCGCGGATTCGGCCGGGCGGCGGAACCAGGCCAACCAGTCGCTGCCGCTGGGGCGCGGCGACGCGCCGGAGCGCGAGCTCGTGGCCGCGGCTAGAGCATCGGCCAGGAACATGCGCACCTGTCCGCGGATGACCAGATACGCGCTGCCGCCGTATTGCCCCTTCTGGAATACGCAGTCGCCGGTTGAGAGGCGGTGCAGACGCGAATCGTTCTTGAGGAGTTCGACCAGCGGAGCGTGGCTGGGAAACCTGTGTGGATCGAGCTGGTCCAGCGGTGGCTGAGTCAGCAGCCAAGCCACTTGCTCAAGCGCGAGCGTGGGATCGAGCGGATGGTCCCAGCGTTGGGGTCGCGCGACGGCGATCGACTCGTCCTTCACTGCTGCCTCACCAAATGCTTCGTGAACGCTTCGCTGTTTGGGGGCCGGCGCCAAATCCCGCTGTGCCACATCTGCCTAGCATCGGCCGGTTCGCCAGGGTTTCGTTAATCGATTCCGTTGGAATTATCGGCTCAACATTACGTTGTCTTGCGACTCAAGGCGGTGCGACTTAAAATCACGTCCTCGTCACTCATTGCTTTCAATTCCTCCATTGGTCAACCCGCCAAGGAGTTCGTATGGTTCTTCGACACGTGATGCGCACGTGCCTGCTGGTGGTCGCGGTAGCTGGGATTGGCACAGGCTGCAATAAGAGCGGCTCGGGCACTTCTTCAGGCGCCGGCAGCGGTGGCAGCGGCGCTGGCACCAAGCGGATCGTGCTGCTGAACAATACCGACTCGCCCTTCTGGGATGCGGCGCGGGCCGGCATCGCCAAAGCCATCGAGGACCTGAAGCTGGCCGACAAAGGCTTCACCGCCGGCATGGATTCCAACGACGGGACCGAGCAGGGACAGATTGAGAAATTGCGGCAGTACGGCACGCAAGACGACGTGGTAGCAGTGATCATTTCGCCGTTGTCAGCCACCAATGCGGCGATCGCCGACGAGCTGAAGAATTTGAAGGACAGAGGCGTCGTCATCGGTTGCTTCGACAGCGACATGGACAAACGCTTCCACAACATCCGCGAGTTCTATGTCGGCACCAATAACGTCCGTGGCGGCGAAGTGCTCGGGACGGCTGCGAAAAATCTCAAGCCCGAGGGGGGGCAGTACGTGCAGTTCGTCGGCACCGACAGCCAACAAAACGCGATTCAGCGGATGGACGGTTTTACCGCCGCGGTCGGTGACAAGTTCATTGAAAAGGCGCGGCGACTGGACGACGCCGATCGCACGCGGGCTCGCGATAACGTTCGCACTGCGATCGATAATTTCCCCGAACTGTCGATTCTGGTCGGCATCTGGTCCTACAACGCGCCGGCGATCGTCGACGTCGTCAAAGAGAAAAACGTTCGCGACCGATTTACGATCGTAACCTTTGACGCCGAACAATTGGCCATCCAGCAGATGGGCGAAGGGATGATCGATACGATGGTCGTGCAGAATCCGTTCGGCATGGGATACGACTCGGTGCGTTACGCCTTTGCCAAGCTGACCGGTGACGATGCGACGGTCAAGGAAATGTTTCCCAACATGGGACAAGAGGGAGGCGACATTCGTGATACCGGGCTGAAGGTCGTCGTTCCCGATCAAGGTTCGCCCTTGAAAGCCGAGATGTTCCAGAGTTTTGGCAGCGGCGTCGAATTCCAGACCATCAGCCAGTTCCAAGAGTGGTTGAAAAAGTACAGCCTGACAAGTTCATGAACTCCGACATACCCAAACTTTTGAAGCGCTTGTGGTCGTCGTCTGTCGAGTTCAAGCTGATCGTCGCCTGGTTGATCGTGGTCGTTTTGACAGCCGTCCTCGACCAGGGACACACCTACTGGAACAATCCGACCAGTTCGGCCGAGCTGATCATTCGCAACACGGTCCTGCTCGGTTTTTTCGCGCTCGGTAGCGCGGTGATCATCATCTCCGGCGGGATTGATCTGTCGAGCGGATCGGTGATTGCCATGAGCGCGACCGTCTTCGGCGCACTGCTGATGCTCTGCGCGCCGGAAGGCTTTCGAGCCGGCGAGATCCCGTTGATTGCCGTCGCGGCCGCGACCGTCGGCACGCTGCTGACCGGAGTGGCTATCGGCACGCTGCATGCCTGGCTGATCACCTGTGTCGGACTGCCGCCGTTTATCGCCACGCTGGCCACGCTGGTCGGCTTGCGGAGTTTCAGCCGTGGCTTGACGATGGCGATGACCAACAACAAAACCCAGATCGATTTCACCGACCAGGCGCTGCGCGATGCGATGAAGGACGTGACCACGATCACGATCGTGTTTGCGATTTTTGCGCTGATCGTATGGTTCGTCATGAGCCGCACGGTGCTCGGGCGGCATCTGCACGCCATGGGCGGCAACGAACAAGCGGCCAAGCTGAGCGGGATTCATACCGATCGGCTGAAATGGTTCGCCTATGTTCTGGGAGCGGTCTCGGCCTCGATCGTCGGCATCATTTACTTCGCCGATAGTGCGTCGGCCAAGCCCGACAATCTCGGTCGCGGCTACGAACTCAACGCGATCGCCGCGTCGGTCATCGGCGGCTGTTCGCTGCAGGGTGGGGTCGGGACGATGCCGGGGACGATTCTGGGATGTCTGTTTCTGCGGACGGTGATCGATGCGGTCAACAAGATCGTTGGCACTGGTGCCGACGTCTACGAAGGGATGATCGTCGGCATCGTCGTCGTGCTGGCAGTGACCTTCAGCCAGCGCGGCAGCAAGGTGACGCGACTCTTCTTCGGTAACGCCTTGGGACGCGCGGCGATTCCTCCGCTGGGCCTGCTGGCCGGACTGAGCTTCATGCTCTTTTTCCGATCCAAGGACTGGTACATGCCGGCCCATGCCGTGCTCTTCGGCCTGGCGATCGTCGTGCTCCTCTCGATCCGCAGTTTTCTCGAGTCGCGCTGGCAGCGGGCTTAGGTGATTTTGGTGCCCGGGGTGAGCGTGCCATGATGGAACCGATCATATCGATCCGCGGAATCGGCAAGCAGTTCGCCGCCGTGCGGGCTTTGGATGGCGTCAGTTTTGACATCGCCCGCGGCGAACTGCACGCGATCATGGGCGAGAACGGCGCGGGCAAGAGCACGCTGATGAAAATCCTCTCGGGTGTTCTGACCGACTACGAGGGAGAACTGTGGGTCAACGGCCAACTGGCTGAATTCAGCGGCACCGACGACGCTCAGGACGCCGGCATCAGCATCATCCACCAAGAGCTGAACATGGTCGAGCAGCTCTCGGTCGCGGCCAACATCTTCCTGGGCCGCGAACAATCCGGACTGCTGGGATTGAAGCAGCGGCAGATGGACGAGCAAGCCGCTGGTTACTTGCGCGAGCTCGAATCGAACATCTCGCCGACCGCGCTGGTCGGCACGCTGCGCGTGGGCGACCAGCAACTGGTCGAGATTGCCAAAGCGATTTCGCTGCGCGCCGAAATCTTGATCATGGACGAACCGACCAGCGCGCTGACCGAAACCGAGGTGGCGCGGCTGTACGGTGTGATCGACCGACTGCGCGAGCGGGGCGTCACCATCCTCTATATCTCGCACAAGATGGATGAAGTATTTCGACTGTCGGACCGAATCACCGTACTGCGCGATGGCCAGTTCGTGAAAACGGTCAACCGCGTCGATACCTCGCCTCGCGAGATTGCGCATCTGATGGTCGGACGCGACATCGAGCCGACGCAACGGCACCAAGCAGCCAGCACTGCGCCGCTGGTACTTGAGATCAAGAACCTGTCGCTGGCTTGGCCCGGCCATTCGCGCGGCTGGCGGTTGCGAGGCATCAATCTGCAGCTCCGCCGCGGTGAAGTGCTCGGAATCGCGGGACTGATGGGCGCCGGACGGACGGAGTTGCTCGAGTGCCTGTTCGGTGCCAGCGCGCTGCCGCCCCGCGGCGAAATTTTGCTCGAAGGCGTGCCGCAGCAATTTCGGCATCCGGCCGAGGCCATGCGCGCCGGCATCGCCATGGTGACCGAAGATCGCAAGCGGCTGGGACTGTTCGCCCACCAAACGGTCCGCGATAACATCACCGTCTGCTCGCTGGACGAGGTGGCGCGGCTAGGCGTCGTCAATCGCCGCCGCGAGCAGCAGGCCGCCCAGAGCCAGATCCAGACGTTGCTGATCAAGACCGCTGGAACCGAAGCGTCGATCACCAGCCTCAGCGGCGGCAACCAGCAGAAGTGCATCATTGGTCGCTGCATGTTGACCCAACCGAAGATACTACTGCTGGACGATCCCACGCGCGGCGTCGATATCGGGGCCAAAGCCGAACTCTATCGGCTGATGGAACAACTGGCTGCCCAAGGAATGGCAATCATCGTCACTTCGTCGGAACTGCCCGAACTGCTGACTGTCAGCGATCGGATCATCGTCCTCAGCGAAGGCCAGATCACCGGCGAATTCTCGCGGGCCGAAGCGACCGAGCAAAAGATCATGGAAGCGGCCACGCAGCAGCATGTCTCTAGCTGAACCGGCCTTTGCAGGGCTCGAGAGATGGCGCTGCGATCGGTATCTAGCCGTGTTGGATTTCGCCTTCGCACCTGGTTCAGCGCAGGCCACTGTCGCGGAAGTGGTGCGCGACGGCTGCGACGATTTGCTCGTGCACGCGGTCGACTGACTGGCTGGCGTCGATAACCACCGACGGGCCGCCTGCGTGGCGGTGCTCTTGCAGGAAGCCTTCGCGAACGCGCTGGAAATACGCTTCGCCGCGGCTCTCCAGCCGGTCGCGAGTGCGATCGATGCGGGCCGCTGCGGTCTCGATCGGCAGATCGAGGACGATCGTCAGATCGGGCGCCAGTCCGCCGGTAGCGACCCGGCCGACCTGCCAAATTTCTTCCGGCGGCAATCCACCGGCCACGCCTTGGTAGACCACGTTGGCCAGCAGGTAGCGATCGGTGATGACGAAGTCGCATTCTTCCAGGGCTGGCCGCAGCACTTCGGCGACCAACTGCGCGCGGCTGGCCATGTACAGCAACATTTCCGCATGCGCTGCCAGCGGGATCTCGTGGCGATGCAGGAGAATTTCGCGGAGGGCTTCGCCCAAACGCGTGCTGCCGGGATCGCGAAACGTGCGGCAGGAGCAGCCGCGTGCGAGCAGGCTTTCTTGAAGGCGTTGGACTTGAGTCGACTTGCCTCCGCCATCGACGCCATCGAGCGTTATGAATCGTCCCACGAGCTTGAATCGCCTTACATGAATGATTGTTAGCGGCTGAGCGAGCTGTGCTGGCCGTTGCTGCCGACGACCGCCTCGACTTCGGCGCGGGTCACCAGCGGTAGGTCGCCGGGCATGCTGTACTTCAGCGCCGACGTGGCCGCCCCCCAGCGCAGCGCTTCGCGGACATCGCCGTCGGTTTCCAAGTAGCGAGCCAGAAACCCTGCGCTAAACGCATCGCCGCCACCCAGTCGCCCAATTTCATCGGATGCAAAAATGCCCTCTTCGAGCACGCGGCCGTCCGAGATCGCCATCGACCCGATGCGGCCGCGCGTCATGACCCACGTCGCGCGCGGGTAACGATCGGCTAGCGATCGCAGCGCATTCTGAGGATCGAGCGTTGCGGGAGCGCCGAACATCAGCTGGGCATCGCGATCGGGGATAAACACGATGTCCGCCCGCTCGAACATTGCTGCGCACGCCGCCGCCGCTTGCTCGGGCGACCAAAGTTTGGCGCGGTAATTCACGTCGAAACTGACGATGGCTCCGGCGGCTTTGGCCAGGTCGGCGGCCGCCTCCGCGGTGGCTCGCGCCGTGGCGCTGATGGCCAGCATGATGCCGGTCGTGTGCAGCGCGCGCAGTTGGCCGCTGGCCAATAACTCGCGCGGCAAATCTGCCGGCGTCATCCGACTGGCGGCCGAATCGCGCCGATCGTAAATCACGGCGCTGCCGCGCGGGGGCCCACCCTCTTCGAGGAAGTACAGTCCGACTCGACCGTCGTCCGACCAGGTGACGTGGCGCACGTCGACTCCATAGCGCGCCAGTTCGCCACTGATCATGCGGCCGAGCGCCGAATTGGGGAGCCGCGAAATCCACGCAGTCTTCAACCCCAGCCGCGCCAAACCAACCGCCGTGTTCGATTCGCTGCCGCCGACGTGGATCTGCAACTGACTGGCCTGTTCCAGACGCATTCGCCCCGGTGGCGTAAAGCGGAGCATCGTCTCGCCCAGCGTCACGACATCGAAAGTTGCACAGGAGCTGCTGGTCGACGGTTCACGCATGGCCAGCCGCCTTGGCATATTCGGCAGCGACGGCGGTGACTGCGTCCCAGTTTCCGCTGGCGATGGCGGCGGCATCGATCAGGTTACCCCCGATACCGACAGCGACGGCTCCGGCCGCAAAGTAGCTGGCCAAATTTTTCAGATCGACGCCGCCGGTGGGCATCAATTTGAGATAGGGCATCGGCGCGAGCACATCCTTGATGTAGCCGGGAGACAATCCGCGGGCTGGGAAGACTTTGACCACGTCGGCGCCGGCGTTCCAGGCCGTAGAGATCTCGGTCGGTGTATAGGCGCCCGGCATGACTGCCACATCGGCGCGAGCGCACGCATCGATGATCCGCGCATCGGTGATCGGCGAAACGATGAAGTCCGCGTACGCATCGAGCGCCGCGCGGGCTTCGTCGACGTTGCGGACGCTGCCGATGCCGACGGCGCAGTCGAGGCCTTCTTGATGGAGAGCGTCTTTGACGTGGGCCACGACTTTAAGCGCATCGGGATTAGTCAGCGTGAACTCTTGCACAGCGATGCCGCCGCGGGCCAGGGCACAGCTGATGGCCACGGCCTGTGAGAGATCGTCCAGGCGTACGATGGCGACGATGCGACGGTCGTTGATAAGCTGGAGAACTTGTGACTTCAT
>JBQCJB010000235.1:0-6308 GCA_051953155.1 Aureliella sp.
CGAGCATCTGACTCGGTCGAGCGAAGCCATGGTGCACATCGCGTCGATAGGCAGGATGCTCCGCTACCTCGAACCCGATCCATCAATCGCACCTTTCAAATACACGTAAAATCGCAAAGCGGCTTTTCGGATAGGTTCTTACACCTTACAGCTTATAGCTTACAGCTTACAGCTTACAGCTTATAGCTTATAGCTTACAGCTTATAGCTTACAGCTTTCAGCCTAGCGACTGGCCGGAGCGTTGAACCACTGGTCCCAGGTCTCGTTCAGTCGGGCATTGGCTTCGGCCAGCGGCATGGACTGCCAGCGATCGTCGCAGGCGCGGATCAGACCCAGGTGTAGCAGGTCGCGAGCCGCATCTTCGATGTCGAAGTCGACGCCGATGCCGGTGGCTTCGCTGACCAGTTGTTCGCACTCGTGGCGGATTTGATCGAGCGACAGATCGCGGCGACTGCCCAGGATGACTGCGGCCGCGAAGTAGGCTAGCACCGCTTCGCAGGCCTCCTGCTGCTCACCCTCTTCGAGCAGTCGCAGCATCGCCCCGGCGTTGTCGTCCAGCGTCTGGTAATACAGGTTCTGGGCGACATTCAAGTGGTAGCGGCGTCGCGTGTTGACGGTCGTGGTGAACATGGCTTTCAGGCCGTAAAGAAAGGCCAGGATCACCAGCACGACCAGGGCGGCCGTCTTCAACATGCCGATCAGCGTCAGCAGGACGGCATACTTCAGCGTCCTCCAGAGCGCCGTGATGATCGCATAGAGCGACGGCAGGACGATGTTGGAGTGGTCCCACAGCGTCATCTTGACCTTGGTGGCAGGCAGAACCATATCGACGTCCTGCTGGGGGATGTTCTTGAACATGCGGAGATAGAGTCGCCGGGAATCGAAGCGCCGGTCGCGATGATTGGGTTGCGTGCGGAAGATCACGACCAGCCGCTGGTAGACTTGGACCTGGACTGTCTCCTCGCGGAGCAAACGTCGCCAGTTGCGATAGGCTTTCTGCGTAGTGACGCTGCCGCGCGCGTATACCTCGATCGACTTCAGGGCGTTGAAATCGACGTGCATCCGCACGCCCCACTGGCTGGCGGCCGACATGGCGCGCTCGATCGCGGCCTGGCCGAGGCGGTGGTAATTCGCTCTTTGAAGCGCATCGGCCAGGCGAGTCATCAGGTCCGCGCACAGCCGCTCGCGCTGCTCGGCCACAGGCACGCTCAACAGCAACGTGTCGCGATCGGGATCCAGCGGTGCGTAGATGTAGGTCAGCTGCTCGTGCCGCTGGCGGTAGACATGATGCAGCAAGGCGAGTATAAGGCTGGCCAGATGTCGGAACTGGTGTTGTTCGTCGGCCCGCAATCGCGGGTGCTTGGACAGGAAATCGACCAGATCCGTCGTGTGGAGTGGTACGAACGTTTCTCGACGCTGGACGTCGCGATCGCTGATCGGTTCCTCGGATGATGACATGGCAGACCCTATGATACCCGACGGCGGACTGCTGGAGGTTTGGCCGCATCGCATTGCGGCAGTGGCGTTCGACATGGACGGCTTGCTGATTAATACCGAAGAATTGTACTTCGAGGTGTTCGACCAGCTGATGCAGCGGCGGGGCAAACGTTACACCCAAGCGCTGCGGCGGAGCATGATGGGCCTGCCCAGCCCCCAGGCCTTCGACGTGCTCATTCAAGACGCGCAGTTGATCGACCGCGCCGATGATCTCGAAGAAGAGTGCGACGAGATCTTTTCAGGCGTTCTGCCCGACCGCCTGGCGACGATGCCAGGTGTATTGCAGTTGCTCGATCGCATCGACCAGCTCGGGCTGCCGCGCTGCGTAGCGACGAGCAGCCGCCGCGCCTTTGCGATCGACTCGCTAACGGCCGTGGGCGTGCTTGAGCGATTCGATTTCGTGATCACTGCCGAAGAAGTCGCCCGCGGCAAACCGTATCCCGACATTTACCTCGGGGCGGCCCAGCGGATGGGCGTTGCGGCCGAACAGATGATGGTGCTCGAGGACAGCCAGCACGGGACGCGAGCGGCGCTGGCGGCCGGCGCGTGCACGATTGCCGTACCGGGGGATCACAGCCGCGATCACAACTTCGCTGGCGTGCATCGGATTGCCAGTTCCTTGGCCGATCCGGTGATTGAGCAAACGCTCGTCGGCAGAGCGGCCGCAGGCTGAGATGCGAAAGAAGCAGAAGAGTGAAACCTGCGAGAAGGTTTCACCCTTTGCGTGGATGAGGCAGCGCTACTGCGTTACTGAACCATCTCTTTGAGCTTCTTCAGCGCGCGAACGCGGACGGCTACCGAAGCGGGCTTGGGGTCGGCCCACTTCATTTCGCCGGTGGCTGGGTTGCGAACTTGACGCTTCGGCAGAGCCGGCTTGTGCACGGTCACAATCTTGCAGAGGTTAGGGATCTGGAAAACTCCAGGACCTTTCTTGCCGAGGTTGCGCGAGATCTCTTCGCTGAGCGCGTCGAAGACGGCGGCGATCTGCTTTTTGCTCAGTTCGGTCTTCTCAGCGATGCTGTTGAACACCTCGGTCTTCGACGGTGGCTTCTTCTTTGCTGCGGCCTTCGCCATGCTTTCAATCCCTTTCCTGTTAGTAAAATCTTCGTAACTGACGGACGCGCGTTTGTACGTCGGTGGGACCATTAAAAACGTACGAACGCAAATTTCAACTAGGAGCGAACCAAAAAAACCGCCAAAAAGGCAAGGAAATTTACATTTTTCGCCCCCGGAGACCCTCTGGCTGGCCTTTTGGCTTTGCCACCCCTCCCCACCAGGCAAGCCGGCATCCGCCCGGCTGCGACCCGGCATGGAGGGCTTTTCTAGCGCGGACCGCAGCCAGCGGTCGCCATGCCGGGCACCTCGATCGTCGAACGCTCGAGCCCGCGCGACGCACTCCCAGCACCACTCATCGGAAACCAACGCTTCAAGCTTAACCAATGTTTTTCATAAGCATGCCAACTGAGTTGGGCTAGGCCGTACGTCAGCGCAAACATGACCGCCATCCACGCCAGGTGTCCCGCGACCCCGCCCCCGGCGATCGCGCGCACGCCCAACCAACCCAGCACCGGTCCAGCCAGCGGAATCAGCGGACTTTGGAAGACGTACATCGCATAACTGGTCCGCCCCAGACTGAGCAGCCAGCCTTGCCGCAGCAGCCGCGCCGGCAGCGAACGCACGTCGGAGGTCAACAGCAACCCCAGCAAGGCCACCCACGCCAACGGCCAGACGGTTAAACCGAGCGTCAGCACGCGACGCCCCGAGGCGTCCAGCAGCAGGCCCACCGCCAACATGACTGGAGCAATCCAAAACGCAGCCTTGCGCCATGGACCAAGCCCGAGGGGCGACCTGGCCAAGAGCGCCAGCGCGGCTCCCATCAGTAGCGCGTCACAGCGGAAGATCGTGAGCACCGCCGGCGCAACCTCCGAGAGTCCCGCGGCAGACCAGCCGATTCGTGCCGCCGCGCATACGCAGGCCAGCCCCACGGCCAAACGCAATGTCATCGCGGTGCTGCAGAAGTAAACGACAAGCGGCCATACCAGATAGAAATGCTCTTCCACGGCTAACGACCAAAAGTGGTCCAGCGGTCCGAAGCACCAGCTATCCTCCAGACTCATGCCGATGTTCGTCGTGTAACTCCACAAGTAGCCCTGATGCGCCTGGGCTTGAGCGAACGGGTGTTCGAAACCCAGGGCGAGCATCGCGGCTGGAAGGACTCCAACGAACAACGCCAGCGCACCGAAGTACAACGGAAAAATGCGCAGACTCCGTCTGGCGAAGAAGCTCGAGAAGTAATGCGAGTGCGCCTTGGCGTCGACCAGGATGCCCGTGATCAAGAAACCGGAGAGGACGAAGAAGAGTTCCACGCCGTGTTCGCCGCTGACCAGCGGCATGGCCAGCAGTCGGCCGAGCCACGAGTCGGTCGGCATGTCCTTGCCGAAGCGATACAGCGTTACCAAGAGGATCGCCAGGCCGCGCACGCCATCCAACTGTGGAATGTGCGTTCCGGGTTGCCAAACGGGCTCGACGGGTGAACGGTTCAATAGGGCGGCTGCAGACAATTCCCACCTACTCCGAATCGCGGCGCAGCCGCTCCTCTGTTCCGGGATCGGCTCAGGCAGGCAGCGGCTCAGGCAAGCTTAGTGCGCCGGCGGTCCGGGCACTGCAGGAACTTGCAGGAAAGCTCGCGATCAGCCGACGATTGGGTTCGCAGACAGAAGCGAATATTCCGATTCTTCGGCCGCGGGAAGCATTGCCACCGAGCGTCGCGGCCGGAAGGGCTACGCAGCCCGAGATAAAACGACAACAGGCCGATCTCGCGACCGGCCTGCTGTAACAATTCAAGAGTGTCGGCTCTGCGCTGCAAGTCTACCAGAGGTATTCGGCTCCGAGGCTGAAACCGGAATACTTGGCGACGCCGTCGACGTCGATGAACGGGTTGCGGCCCGCACCGAACACCAGGCCGTTGACATCCGGCGTCAGACCAGCCGTGTTGAAGTTCCGCGGTGCCAAGGCAACGTTGTCCACTCGCAGGTAGTTATACGAAGCCCGGAACGCCCAGGAGTAGGTCACGCGGTAGACGCTGTGCAAGGCGAACTCGCCCAGGTAAGCCGTCTGTCCATCGTCGAGCGTCTCGCGAGCCAGGCCGACCGAGTTGGAGAGGATGTTCGATTCCACTTCCGCATGGTTGCCGTAGACACCGTACTTGCCTTCGACGCCGACCATCAGGCCCGGGACGACCGTCACCCAGGCATCGCTGCCGAGTTGGAAACCGGTCAACTGGTTGCGCGTCGCCGTATCGAGATTGAAGAAGCCGTTGTTGGAGTACGCTTGGAAACCGAATTTTTCATCCAGGTCGAAGTAACGCATACCGCCGAGCCACGAGCCTTGAATCCAACGCGCCGGGGCGACCCAGCGGCGGCGATAGTTGACTTCGCCGTTATGAATGGCTGACTCGTATCGCAGTTGATGGCTGAGCGAGCGATCGGTGTCGTCAAAGCCACCTGGAGGCGAGACGCCAAAGTCGCTGAAGATCGAGTACAGGTCGCCGGTCGGCGATGCTACCGCTACCGTCGAATCCCATTTGTTCAAACCGAAGTAGGTTACTTCCAGGTTGCCACCAGGATTGAGCTGCAAGGCAGCCGTGGCTGCCAAACCGAATTGCAGTTGATCGATGTTCGGATCATTGACCCGCAGCGCCGGAGTGCCGGAGACGCCGACGGTCGAGATGACCGTGCTCGGCGCATCGTCGGTCCGCGTCAGGGCCATCGTGCCGACATAAAAGTCGAACCAGCGCTGGGCCTGCGGTCCTTCGCTAAAGGGAGCCAAGGGGCCCAGCAGTCCGCACAAGCGTCCTGGAAACATCGCATTGTTACCCCAGCCGCAGGCCATGCAGCCATCGGCTCCGATGCGGTGGCCTCCCAGACCGGTGCTCCGCAACAGGTTGCGAACCGGCGCACAGCCGAGCCGTCCGCCAGCCGAGCCACAGAGTCGGCAACCGCGGGCGCCGCCACAGTACTCACAACCGCCGCCGCCGCAGAACAGGCAGCCGCTGCCGCCACAGTCACTGCACAATCCGCCGCTGCCATCGCCACAGCTGCCATCGCCGCAACCGCCACCTGCGCCATCGCAGTAGGCTCCGACGTCGATCGCGCCCGCACAGCAGGCACAGCCCGGTCCATGACCTTGCGGCCCCATCGGTCCAGGTCCCATCGGACCGGGTCCCATCATTCCCGGGCCCATTTGTCCCGGGCCCATCATGGGGCCGCCGATCGGACTTGGTCCGTTCTGATAAGCCAGCTCACCGGGCGGTGGGCCCGGCATGGCAATGCTCATCGGTCCGTGGTTCCCCATGCCGTAGGTGCTTGAGCCCGGCATCGCGCCACCCGGATATCCCGGCATGGCCGCACCAGGTGCGCCCCCGTTTGCGGCACCTGTAAAATACGGCGATCCGGTTTGCCCAAGCACTTGATTGGCACCACCGAACAGTGCCAGCCCCGTGAAGAGCCAATGTTTCCACCCGTTGCGACTTTTCATCGATTCCTCTCCACCGGCACAGAGCGCAAGTCCGTTACACTCCGAAAATTCGTTACAGACGTGCTTATCGGCTTGTGCCGGCGGAAAAGTTTGCCCTAAGCGACTGAAAACCCGCACAAGTGCCTGAGAAAACTCCGCCTCGCAACCAGCGATGCTCCCAACGCCTCCCTTCCGCCCCTCGACCCGGCAGACCGCGCAGACTTTGACGGCCAGTCCTTCCAATGCTATCGCCGACTCAGGAGCTTGATTGACGCGGGTCCCACCCGTTTGCTAGG
>JBQCJB010000236.1:0-12629 GCA_051953155.1 Aureliella sp.
ACATTGGTGGCGACGATGGCGGCAACCGATCCGGATGCCGGGGCTGCTGGCCAAGTGACGTGGAGCATCGTCTCCGGCAACAGCGATGGCGCGTTCGCAGTCGATCCCACCAGCGGGGCCGTGACCGTCGCAGACGCATCGAAGATCGATTACGAGAAGCGCACGCGCTACGATCTGGTCCTGCGAGCCACCGACGGCGGCAGCTCGCCCCAAACGGCCGACGGTCTCTTGACGGTAACGATCGCCGACGTCAACGAGGCGCCCGTCTTGTTCCCCAAGACTTTATCGGTCAAGGAGAATAGCCAGCCCGGAACGCTGATCGACGGTTTGGTCGCGACGGATCCCGATGCCAATCAGACGCTGTCCTGGGAAATCGTTGGCGGAAGTGGTGCGGGTCTGTTCGATATCGACGCTAGTAACGGCGCAGTAAAGACCGCCAACGCAGCCCAGTTGGACTACGAATCGCTCTCAGCGGTCGAACTGGTCGTCAAGGTAACCGACAGCGGTTCGCCGCAACTCTCGAGCAACCGTACCTACACGATTACGGTCCTCAACGAGAACGATGCTCCCTCGATCGCCGCCGCGCAGTTCGATTTGGCAGAGAATTCAGCGCCCGGCTCTGTCCTGGGCGTCGTCACGGGCAACGACCAGGATGCCGACCAGAAGCTCTCCTACGCCATCTCTGGCAGCAACGCCAATCGCTTTGCGATCGACCCCAGCACGGGCCAACTGCGCGTGGCCGACGGAGCCGAACTGGACTTCGAGACCACTCCGACGTTGAACATTACGGTTACCGTCACCGATAGCGCCGCGACAGCCAAGTCGGCCTCGGCACCGGTGACGATCCGGCTGACCAACGTCAATGAATCGCCAACGCTGCTGACAGCACAGCTGAGCATCGCTGAGAACAGCCCGGCCGGCGCAGCCGCTGGCTCGCTGGAAGCCACTGACCCGGACAGCGGCGACAGCCTGAGCTTTGAAATTCTCGAGCAGACGCTCGCTTGGTTGACCATCGACAAAGCCACGGGCAAGTTGTCGGTCGCCAGCGACGCGGTGATCGACTTCGAAACCTCCGGCCAAAACGTCATGCAGGTGCGAGTAACCGACGCAAACGGACTGAGCAACACCGCGGCCGTGACGGTCACCGCCGCCGACCGGAACGATCCACCGAGCCTGGTGACGCCACTTGCCAGCAGCACAGCCACCGCGGGCACGCAGTTCAAATACACGATCCCGTCAGCCACCTTCGCCGACGAAGACGCCGGCGACACGCTGCGGTTGTTCGCGACGCGCGCGTCGGGTTTCCCACTGCCGTCGTGGCTGAGTTTCGACGCGGCAACCGGCGTCCTGACCGGGACGCCGACAGTTGACGACGCGGGGACGCTGGACGTCCGCATCACGGCTCTCGATTCGGGCAACGCGCCCGTGTCGTCGGATTTCAGGATCGAGATCGAAGGCAACCTGTATCCGTGGAACAATCCGGACATAGCCTTGGATGTCAGCGGTGACGGAGCTGTCAGTGCCCGCGATGCGCTGCTGGTCATCAACTTCCTCAACACGACTGGACCATCGAGCGTCCAGCCGGGCAGTGCCCCGGTCGACGGCCTGCTCGATACCAACCGCGACAACTCCGTATCGGCCATCGATGCGCTGCTGATCATCAACGACATCAACACCCAGTCGGCTCGCGGAGAGGGCGAAGCTGCGCCGCCTATGGCGCCCCCTGTCGAGCCCGTCTCCGCCTGGGATCCGGGCCAGGCGAGCCCGCCGCAATCGTTTGCCTCGGCTTGGAACGCCGACGAGATCAATCGCCGCCGCCGCGACGAGATCATCGAACTACTGGCCCAGTCGCGGCAACAAGACAGCATTTGATTGCGTAAGCTTCCGAGCTACTGGTCTGCTGTGCTACTGACCTGCTGAGCCTATGGCCCACTAAGTCGAAATGGAATTCGGGGCTTTGAGCAGTCAGGCCGCGGGGCAGGCTGGCGCGGCCGGCAGGCTCCGCCGCTCGGGCCGGTTTAGCGCGGCTGTGACGTTCATGCAGCCGCCGGCTAGCCGGGAGCCGGCGAAGTGCCCAGCTTGTTTCGGTGGCGGGCGGCTGCTGCGCGCCTGGCAATGCAAGAGTTGCAGATCGTTCTCTGGTGCGCTACGGTCGGCGGCTTCCTTCGAGCATCAACCATGGCTGTGGATGCAGCTCCAATTCTCTGCGGTCGAATCCGACGCCGGCGCGCGGCCGTTCGCCTGGCGGTGCTGGTGATCGCGTCTGCCATGATCCTCGACACGCTGCCTTATTCCTGGAAGTGGTTGGCAGGTCCCAAGCAGTACTTGTCGCGCGTCCTCAACCCATTGGGGCTTTGGCAAGGCGAGTGGCCTCTGTTTGCGCCGGACCCGGTCATCAACAACGGGTGGTTGACTGCCGAATTGCAGTCGACCGACGGCACGCTCGAGCAATGGGATTCGCCGCTTTGGTCGCAGGCCAGCGGCTGGGAAAAATTCGCCGGTTTTCGGCACGTCGATTACTACAACCACGTACCGTTGCCCGCTAACTATCCGGCGCGCGACGATTTGCTGGACTATTTGATTCGCCGCGCTGCCAAGCCGGTGAAGACCGCCAAACTCTATCGCAACCAGTTGAGAATGCAGCTACCTGAAGACGGATCGCTGCCGCCGCGCGATGAGATTCAGTGGATGTTCAGCAGCGAAATTATCCTCCGCCGCACGTTCCAACCATGAGCCAGCCACTGCACAAACTGCGCGATGCCTTCGATCGCTTTCTCTTTCAGTCGTGCGACCCGCGCATGATCCCGCTGGTGCGCATGCTGACGGCGTTCTTGCTCCTCATTTATACGCTGGTCTGGATGCGGGATGCCCAGCTGTGGTTCACCGATGAGGGCGTATTGCGGTCGGCCACTGCCCAGAGACTGAACAACGGGCAATTGTCCCTGCTGTTCTGGTTACCATCGAGCAACGCGGTCGTCACAGCCTGCCTGAGCTGCATGCTGCTGCAGTGTGTGCTATTGCTGCTGGGCTGCTGGTCGCGGTTCCAGGCGGCCTGCATTTTCGTATGGCTGGCGTCATTCCAGCATCGCAATCCGCTCATTTGCGATGGCGAAGACACCGTATTTCGCTTGTTTGCGTTCTTATTGGTCCTTATGCCGCTGGACTGCGGTTGGTCGTTGACGAAGCGAATCTTCGGTGGAGCGGCGCGGCCCGTCGGCCCGGCCGACGCTTGGGCCCTGCGGCTGATGCAACTGGAAATCACGCTCATTTACGCATCCACCGCCTGGAACAAACTCTGGGGCGCAACCTGGCAGAACGGGACGGCGTTATACTACGTGGCGAACATGACCGACCATTTTGGTCGGCTGCCGGTGCCTGAATCTCTGTTCGATTCGCTGTGGTTTGTTCGGCTATTGACGTGGTCGGTGCTAGCGGTCGAGGTCCTGCTGCCGCTGGCCCTGTGGGTACCCGCCACGCGGCGACTGGCGATTGTGGCTGGCGTCGGTCTACACCTGGGGATCGAAGCGACGATGCACTTGTTCCTGTTCGAATGGATCATGATCGTCGGGCTGCTATCGTTCGTGCAGTGGCCCAGCCGCCGATCCCCGCCGGCAGATGAGCCTCAGATAGAAGGCGGCAACCATCAATCGCGCCAGAAGAAGGACTCGTTGGGTACCGAGTACTCGACTGCCATCTCGGGCGTCTCGACCAGCGAACCTTCTTTGCCAAGCGACTGCACCGCGGCGATGACCATGCCCGAAGTCAACAGCGTCCGCTCGATCGGATAAGGCTGTTTGTTTTCGAGAATCATGTTTTCGAGATGGTGGATCAAAGGATTGAAAAAGTCGGCCGTCGTCGATCCATGCCCCGGCATCGGCAAATACATTTGGCAGCTGACCATTTCATCGCCATCGCCGATCGCTCCCGCGTAGTTGAAATCGCGAATGCCAGTCATGAAGACCGAAGTCTTAAACCCGTCGCGGTGGGTTATGAAATAACCGATGATCGATGGCAGGGTTTTCCGAGCCCATTCGAACGTCACCTTGTCGGTAAGATAGCCATCTTCGACCGGCAGATTGTGGCTGCGGCAGAGGGCGGAAACGACCAGCTGACGCGTTCGCTGCTGCGCAGGCTCGGCTAGATAAGCCCACACTTTTTCGTCGCGCAGTGCGCGCACGCTACGAATGCCGACTTCGCCGCCGCGCCGCCGCTCCGACATGCACTGAGCGGTTTCCAGTGCATGGAAGTCGTAACTATCGACACCCCCGTAAGCCACGCACACGCTTTCGCGCAGGTCCGCTCCCCAGGGGAGTTCGTACGCGGGCATCCGCCTGGTCACCGGCAGAGACGACCCAGCATGAAAGGGAAACTTCAAGCGTTTCGCATCGGCGACCATCTTTTGGCACTCGTGCCACTCGGTCGATAAGTGTTTGTCGTTGAAAACGGGTACCGAGCGACCACTCGCTTCGAACACTTTGACAATCTCTTCGAACCATTCGTAGCGCGGATACCGCGTTTGGCCGAGCTCGTTCTTGGGATATTTGCCATGTTCGCCGATGACGACGACACCGTCGACGGCCAACTGGTCCCCCCCCAGCGTCAGCGCTTGGCGGACCGAGTCGTAGTTCTTCAGTCCGTAGCGCTCGAGCCGTTGGCGGCCCAGATCGGTCCCCTCGGGAAACTGAGCGATGTGCGTACTGGCGATTTCCAGTCGCGGCTCTTGCCAGCCGTTGCCCCAGGCGTAGCCGAGCATGAGCCGGTCGAGAAAGTGCTGGGCGTGCGAATGGCGGAAGACCACGGTGCCGATGAAGGCGATGCGTTTTTTCGGAGCCGCGGCCGCCCCGAGCGACCCGCCCGCCAGGCAAGTAGTGGCACCGAGCCCGAGCAATGCAGTGAACGAACGGCGGTTAAGCATGGTGTGAGTCGGCCTCCAGGATCTGCTCGAGCAATTTGACGATATCTTGTGAAAACGCTTCGAAAAGAGTTTCTCCCTTTTCGGCGGAAGCCAGCCGTGGCGATCCGATGTGTCCGACCGACGAGCGGTCTTTGGTAATCCAACCGACATGCGCCGGAGCGAACGGCTGATCAAAGGCAACGTCGGCCGCCGCGCGGTAGTCGCCGACCAGTTGCGGAGCCAGCCGCAGGATCATCGACGTTTCCCATTCGCAGGCATGCCCCATCTCGCGCTGCACCAATTGCGGATTCGCTTCCCACGGCCGCGCCCCCAGACCCCAGTACGTCGTGAAGACCAACCGCAAATCGTCTCGGTGGCGATACCGCTGCCGCGCCTCGAAAATCGCTTGTCGCCCCGGCACGTCGTTGCCTCCGTGCCCGTTGATTAGCACGATGCGTGTGAACCGGTGGAAGACGAGATTGTCGATCAGGCCCCCGAGCAGATCCAGATACACGCGAGGCGGCGCCGAGATCGTGCCCGGGAAATCCAGATGGTGGTCCGAATTGCCCAGCCACATCAGCGGCAGGGCCAACACTCGGTCGCCCAGCCGCTCGTGCGCCCGCCGCCAGACCTCCCCCAGCAGTAGACTATCGGTGAACACCGGCAAGTGATGCCCGTGCTGTTCGAGGGCCGCGATCGGTACGACGACCGGTGTGGTGCGAGGCATCGCACCGATCTTCGGCCAGCTCAACTCATGCAGATTCACGCTTCGGCTTCTCCCCGCAGAACAGCAAACTTAGCGAACGCGCAGCTCATTCGGACACAGAGCCCAGACCTGCGGTGCGCCGGCGCTCGGCACCAGCGCGCTGCGAACCAGGACACGCAGTCCTTGCAGGTCGAAACCGCGTCCAGCCAATGCTTCGAGAGCTCCGGCAGGCAACCAGCTGCCGAGTTCGATTTCGTTGGGGTCTTCCTCGCCAAGCAGTTCCAGTAGATCGAGCCCTGATTTGATGACCGGCCGATGGATGACTTCGTACTTGCTCAGTTTGGCCTTCTTGGCCACAGCCGCCAGTGCGTCATCCAGGCCGCCAAGCTCGTCGATGAGTTTATGCCGCTTGGCCTGGGTTCCCGACCAGACGCGGCCGCCAGCCAGTTCCTCCAGATCGCTGCTGGGGATGTCGCGAGACTTGCTGACCAGCTTTAAAAACTTGGCATAGACGTCGTCGACGAATGCCTGCATCGTTCTCAGATCGCGATCGGTCCAGGGCCGGTCGATCGCGTCACTCTTGGCGGCATCGTCCAACGCGATGGCTTCGACGTGCACTCCGACGCGGCGCATCAACGTTCCCAAGCTGATCTTCAATGAGAAGACACCGATCGAACCGGTGATCGTGCCTTTCTCCGCATAGATCGGCTGGCCGATGCACGCGATCCAATACCCGCCTGATGCCGCCATCTCACCCATCGACACCACTGTCGGTTTGTTGTCGGCCAATTCCGACAGCGCCCGGCGAATGGCTTCGCTGGCAGTCGCGCTTCCGCCCGGCGAGTTGATGCGGACGACGACGCCTTTGATCCGGTCATCGTCGGCGATTTCCTCGATGGCTTTGACGGTCGGGCCGGCCACAATCGACCCCGGCGACTCTTTCTTGCCATCTTCGATCGGACCGCTCAGATGCAGCACCGCAATCGACTCTTCTTTGGCGGCGCTGGCCGATTTCTTCTCGCCCGACATCAACCGTCCCATCAGTTCGAACATCGAGATCTCGCGCTTCGGCGCCGCTTTGGGCGTCGTCCACTCCGGCGAGCCGCCGATGATTTGCTCGACCGTGTCTTTCATCGACCCGTACGGAGCCAGTCGATCGACTAGCCCCTTGGCGAGGGCTTGCTCGGGCAGCAACAGTCGCGTTTTCTGCAGTTGGCGAACTTGCGTTACCGTCAAGCCGCGTCCGCGAGCGATGCGATCGACCTGTGCATCGTTGATCGCCGCCAGCATCTCTACGTAGTGCTCGCGCAGATGGTCGCTCATTTGCGGATTGAGGAACGGTTCGACCGCCCCTTTGAAATCGCCCGCTCGCACGATCGAGGCACGGATGCCGACCAGGTCCATCGCATCGCGAAAGAACATCGATTGCATCGAGAGCGAGGGCATGTCGACGCCGCCGAAGTCGGCCAGGATGATCTCATCGCAAGCCGCCGCGATGGCCAATTGCTCGTTGCCCGGATTCTCCAGCCAAGCCAGCGTGTGTTTGCCGGCGTCTTTCAGTTTTCCCAGGCGCCGCGAAAGCTCGTCCAGTTGGGCCGGGTTCATCGAAAATCCAGCATCCGACAGATCGAACACAATGTGCGAGACTTCGGCCTCCTCGCCCAGCTCCGTCAAATACTCGCACAGCCGGTAAAACGATTTCTTCTTCAGCGAGTCGCCTCCAAGCAGCAAGCTGCCGGCATCGAATTCCAAGGGCTGCACCAGATCGACGTACTCGCCCGAGAGTTCGAGCAAGCGAATGACCTTGCGCTCCTTTTCGCTCGACTTCTCCTTACCGTCCGCCTTAACTTCGGATGTATTTTTCTCCTTGTCGGCGGCTTTCTCCTTATCGGCGGCTTGCTCTTTGTCAGTAGCTTTCGCCTTGTCTCCGGTGGTGGCGGGGCGGGCCGAACGTGCGCTGCGTCGTGGGCTCAGCTTGATCTTCGCCTCAGCTTCTTTGCGGTCGTCGGCTTGCGGCTTTTCGCGCTCGGACTTCGCGTCGGCATCGGACTTGCCAGCTTGGCCCGGCTTCGCGGTCGACTGGGTTGGGTTAGGTGGCTCGCCGTCGGCCGGTCGAGCGGCCTGCGGTTGTTTGGCCGGCGGCGCTGCCGCCGCTTGCATCTGTGCCGAGCTCAAGACGCAGCCGATCCCAAGAGCCGTTGCCATCGAGGCCAGCATGCGAACGGAAAAGTAAGTGTGAAGAAAGCGATGAACCATTGCGCGAGCACTCCCGGAGAGGCGCTGAGGAGAGGGGCGTCAGCCCTTTACTATAGTGGCCTGTTCGAGACCAGCGGAAGGTGCGCGCGAGATAATCCGCACCATTGGAGTTGCCGGTCGTGGCGGCTCAATCGATCGCGGCTAACGATTCCCAGTCGAACGTCAGAGCGTTGCCCCCGGGCACAAAGTGCCGCAGGAGGCTTGCAGATTAATTTTTCCGCTGTGCGAGTTTTCGCCCCGGCAGGTGATGACTTAGGGCAGCACAGAGCACTATGATGGAAATATTAGCCGAACTCGGCGCAAGCATTGCTATGTTACGATAATTCGGTTAATGACGTCTTTGTCGTGGTGGAAGCCCAATTGCCCTTCGAGATTTGCCTGAACAGCTTCCGATAGTAGTTGTGTTGATTCTTCCCGTTCTTCCAGTTGCAGGATTGCAAGGATGAGGCCGGACGCCAGTTTTCACCCATTCTCGAAAGAGATTTGGCAGGCGGTAACCAACCAGGCTCGATGCGCGTTGGTTCGTAAAGAGTATTGCCCCGAACAGTCGCGCGTCGAATCCGTGCGCTGCGTGTACCTCGACCAGGAAACTGAAGGCAGTTTCGGTCGGCAGGTTTGGTTTTTCGAAGCCACGGGAATCGATCCCGTCGGTCGCCCCCATCGCCTCTACGGCGCTCTGGAGTTCTCTGTCCAGTACGGTTTGCTAGAACCGTGTCGAGCTGCTTTGATGGCTGACCCAACCCATCGCCAGCGGTTCCTTCAAGGCTTGATCGAACCGATACCCATGGAGCCCTGGTCCGCCCCCTCGACGCGAATCTGGGTCCGCCTGACGCTAGCATCGGTCGTGATCATTTCGTCCGTATGGCTGCTAACCCTCGCCGCCTATTTGCTCGAGCGTTAACCGGCCGCCGTCCGGTCAGATAGCATCCCGGGCTAGCCGCGAAGGAAGCCCACCTCGCGCGCCGGCGCCCCCTTCTACATAGCTCCCCCTCGCCCCGCTTCGGGGAGAGGGGGGTGAGGGGTCGGGCCGCCGCAATGCTCGGCGCGAACCGAATTACGAGCGTGTAGAAAATGCAAGACAGCCGGGACGGCTGTCCTACTTTGCGTTTCGGAAAGCGGGCGCAAGACAGCCGGGACGGCTGTCCTACTTGCTCAGATCGACCAGGAAATGAGTTGGAGCACGGCGTAGATCACCAGCATAAAGCCGGTGATCCACACGGCGGTCTTGCGCGTTTGCTCGAGGATCAACTCCCGCCGCTCGTGCCGGGTGGCTCCCACCACGCAGGCAACAGCTACCAGCAGCGGCAAATACAAGAGCAGGTACTCAAGCGACATAGTGATCGACACGCGCAAACTCGCTTTCTCGGTAACTCAACTACCGGTCTTTAGAAGGCTGACGCTCGAGGCTTAGGCCGACAGTTCTTTGCGAACCTTGACCAGCAACTTCTTGGTTGCCCGGATGCCCTCGTACTCATCGAGGTTCTTGCCCTCGTATTCAATGCCGACAAATCCCTTGTAGCCAGCGTCGACCACGATCTTCATCATCTTCAAATAATCGATCTTGGTCTCGTTGCCACTCGAGTCGAAGTCGTAGCTCTTGGCGCTGACGCCTTTGGCTTGCGGCATGAGTTCTTTGACCCCTTGATAGCGGTCGTAATCACCAAAGTTGCCAAAGTCAGGCAGCGTGCCGCAATTCTTCAGGCCTACGGCAGCAATCGTTTCCGAGAGCCACTTGCCGTTGGAGCTCAGCCCACCATGGTTCTCGACGATAACGTTGATATCGCGCTCAGCCGCAAATTCGCTCAGCCGCCGCAAGCCGTCGGCCGCCAATTTCTTGGCTTCCTCGTAATCGCTGCTCGAGTGAGCGTTGACGCGGATGGAATGGCAGCCCAGTTCCTTGGCTGCATCAACCCACTTGTAATGATTTTCGACGGCTTGCTTGCGCTTGGCTTCGTCGGCATCGCCCAGATGGCCTTCGCCGTCGATCATGATCAAAAGAGCGCGAACGTTGTGCTCTTCCTGACGCTTCTTTAGCTCGGCCAAGTAGGCCTTGTCTTCAGCCTTGTCCTTGAAGAACTGGTTGACGTACTCGATCGCCCCAATCTTGAACTCTTCGCGAGCCGTCTTGGCGAAGTCCTTGTTGTCCAGCTTGCCGGCGAACAACGTCTTGTGCAGGGACCACTCGGCCAGCGAGATCTTGAAAAGCATCGGCTTCTTGTCGCCGTTCTTTCCAGCCTGTTGTGCCTTGGGCTTTTGGGCCCAGGTCGAGCCCAGCGGAGTCAGAGCCACGCTGGCCGCGGCAGCGGCGGATACGCGGAGAAACTGGCGGCGTTCGAACGCATTGGTCATCGGTGTGTCCCTCGGTTAAAGCGGTCGGGAGAAACTGGGAGCGTCAGGAGAAGCATCCAAGTTGATGCCGCTTATCATATTTCCGCGGCTCCGGGGCCGCAACGCGGGGCTGGCCAATGGCTGAAATCATCGAGCGCTGGTAGACTCGCTACCAGTGCCGGCCCAGCAAGCCGGCGTAGTGAAACGAGTTTGGAGTTTTGGCGAGACCAGCATGGCGCAGTTGGGCGTCAACATCGACCACGTGGCGACGCTCCGGCAAGCCCGTCGCACCTATGAACCCGATCCCGTGTTGGCGGCAGGCCTGGCCGAACAGGCAGGGGCCGACCTGATCACCGTGCACCTCCGCGAGGACCGGCGGCACATCCAGGATCGCGATCTGCGAATTCTGCGTGAAACCGTCACGACGCGTTTGAACCTGGAACTAGCTTGCGATAGCGAAGTGATTCGCATCGCTTGCGACTGCCAACCCCACCAGGCGACGCTCGTCCCCGAGCGCCGTGAAGAGGTAACGACCGAAGGCGGGCTGGACGTCGCCGGCGATCCGGATCGCATTCGGCGCGCGGTCGACGATCTGCGAGCCGCAGGCATCGAAGTCAGCCTGTTCATCGATCCCGATACCCGTCAGATCGAGGCCTCGCGCGACGTAGGCGTCACCATGATCGAACTGCACACCGGCAGCTACGCGCTAGCCCGCGGCCAGGAACAGGCGGCAGAGCTGAAGCGGTTGGTCATGGCCGGCCGCCAGGCAGTCGAAGCAGGACTGCAGTTGCACGCCGGACATGGACTGAACTATCACAACGTCCGCGCCGTGGCTGCGATCGATCATATGGAAGAATTGAATATCGGCCACAGCATCGTCGCGCGAGCCGTCATGGTCGGCCTGGTGCAGGCGGTGGCCGACATGAAGCGATTGATCGTTGAATCGAGCAAATCTTTGACCCAGTTGGATGGAGAGTGATGAGCACGCGAAAAGGTTCGGAGTATGCAGGTTTGTCCGTCGCGATCGTGACCCCGCTGCGCGATAACCGTCTCGACATCCCGCGGTTGCGCGAACAAGTCGAATTCCAGATCGCCGCCGGCACCCGCTGCCTGGTGCCTGTGGGAACGACAGGCGAATCGCCAACGCTCTCCCATGAAGAACATGAACGCGTCATCAGCGAAGTCGTGCAAATCGCCGCCGGCCGCATCAAAGTGATGGCCGGCACCGGCAGCAATAGCACGGCCGAGGCGCTGCGCTTGACGCGGTGGGCCGCCAAGGAAGGTGCCGACGCCTCGCTCCAAGTCGCGCCCTACTACAACAAGCCGACTCAAGAAGGTTTCTACCAGCACTTCAAGGCGGTCGCCGAGGATGTCGGACTGCCGATCTGCGTGTACAACATCCCGGGCCGCACCGGTAAGAATATCGAACCGGAAACGATCGCCCGGCTGGCGGAAATCCCGAACATCACCATGGTCAAGGAAGCCACCGGCTCGCTCGACCAATGTTCGCAAATCCTCAATACGACGCAGTTGACCGTCCTCAGCGGCGATGACAGTTTGACCCTGCCGATGATGAGCGTCGGCGCCGAAGGGGTGATTTCGGTCGCGGGCAATATCGTTCCAGACGACATTATCGCCCTGGTAAACGCGGCCGCGGCCAACGATTACCAGGAAGCCCGCCGTCTGCACCATCGCCTCTTCCCACTCTGCCGGGATATGCTCGGACTGTCGACAAATCCCATCCCGGTCAAGGCCGCGATGCAGATGCTCGGGCGCGACACGGGCGAGCTGCGATTGCCAATGACTCCGCTGGATGCCAAGCAGCGCGAACTTTTGCGTGATACACTTGAGAGGTACGGCCTTCTCGTCGGCGTCGCTTGAATCGTTGGACGCCCGCCGCTGGATCCGCTTGGCCCATTATCTGGCCGATGACGATGGAAAAATGCGAATTCGAGTACCTCGGTCCCTACCAGATTCAGGGCGTTCTCGGCCGCGGCGGGATGGGAACGGTCTATAAAGGCCAGCACGCCAAATCGGGCGAGCCAGTGGCCATCAAGGTGATTGCCACCGGAGTGGCGAACCAGATGCGCTTCCGGCGGCGTTTTGCCGCCGAAGTCGAAACGCTCAAACGACTCCGCCACCCCAACATCGTGCAGTTGATCGGCTACGGCGAAGAGCAGGGCTTGCTCTTCTACTCCATGGAGTATGTCGAAGGGCATTCGCTTCACGACCACCTCCGCCAATATCGCAAGCTCGACTGGAGCGAGGTGATCCAGGTCGGCGTCGAAGTCGCCGCCGCTCTCAAACATGCCCACGATCTCGGGATCATCCATCGCGATCTGAAGCCAGCCAACCTCATGCTGACGCGTGAGGGACATATCAAGCTGACCGACTTCGGCATCGCCAAGCTATTCGGATCGACCGAGCAGACGGCTGCCGGCAGTT
>JBQCJB010000237.1:0-5179 GCA_051953155.1 Aureliella sp.
CTGACAAGGCTTGGAAAACACTGGGATTGGCAAACCTGCGAATCTAACGCAAGCTGCAACTAGTTTCAATTGACCACCGCTATTGGCGGCCAGCCCAATCGGTACCAGCCCCTGGCCGACTGCGATCGCTCGGCCGCAAGCTCCAAATCATTCACCTTTTGAACAAGCCGGCCAACGCTGTCATGCCCGCCAACTCACTGCCCGCTGCGATGTGCGAAAGCGACTTGCCTTGGCCCAAGCGGCAGGGCAAGGTGCGCGACGTTTACGACCTGGGCGACCAGTTGCTGATCGTCAGCACCGATCGTATCAGTGCCTTTGACTGGATTTTGCCCAGCGGCATTCCCGACAAAGGACGCGTGTTGACCGGTCTGAGCCAGTTCTGGTTCTCGCGTCTCGAGATTCCGCACCACTTGTTGGGCGTCGACCTGGCCGAGGTACCAGGCGCTTCGGCGATCGCGCCGCAGCAGCGATCGCAACTGGCCGGGCGAATCATGCGCACGCGCAAAGCCAAGGTCGTCCCGTTTGAGTGCGTCGTCCGCGGCTATCTCGAAGGCTCGGGATGGAAAGAGTATCAGGCCAGTGGCAGCGTTTGCGGTTTGCCGTTGCCGCGCGGCTTGCGCCAGTGCGATCGCTTGCCCGAGCCGATCTTTACTCCCGCGACCAAAGCGGAAACTGGGCACGACGAAAACGTCACGTTTCAAACGATGGCCTCGGTGATCGGCACCGAGACGGCCACGCGTCTCCGCGACCTGACGCTGGAAGTCTTCCACCGCGGCAGCCAGTGGGCCGAATCGCGCGGAATCATCATCGCTGACACCAAGCTCGAATGGGGTTGGTGCGATGGCGAACTGATCCTGATCGACGAGGTGCTAACACCGGACAGTTCCCGGTTCTGGCCCCGCGAGCGGTACGAACCGGGCAAGAGCCAACCTTCCTTCGACAAGCAATTCGTACGCGAATGGTTGCTGGCCAGCGCCTGGGATCTCAACAGCCCGCCACCGGCCTTGCCCGAGAACATCATCGTCCAGACGCGGCAGCGTTACATCGATGCTTACGAATTGCTGACCGGCCAAACGTTTGAATCCAACTCGCAGCCGGCTGTCTGACGCACCTTCGAGCCGCTCGCGCATTCGACTTTCCATCGGAGCTGTCCTGCATGCAACCCTACAAGAACATTCTAGTGGCCGTCGACGTCGCCCAGAGCGCGCATCCGGAACTGGAGCGGGCCCAGCAACTGGCCCGCGCCTCCGGTGGCTCGCTGCATATCGTCGATGTGCTCCGCGACATGAACGTGGCAGCCCGACTACTGTCCACGCAGTGGAAAGCCGGGCATGAGGCCCTGGCCAACGAAAAGACGCGTGGGCTCGAGGCCTTGGCCGAGAGCAGCCGCAGCCAAAGGATCGAGACGACGTGCGAGCTGCTGCGCGGCAAGTTCTCGCAGCAGTTGATCCAGGTCGCCGAGGCGCGCAAGATCGACTTGCTGGTCCGCACCGCCAAGGGTGCGCACAGTTCCGAACCCGGCCCCATCGGCTCAACTTCGAACCAATTGCTCCGCCGCGCACCGTGCGATCTGTGGCTGACCCAGGGCGAGAACGCCGGCAGCTGCAAACGCATCCTGGCCGCCATCGATGCTACGCCCGATGACCAGGCGCACGCCGCCCTTAACCGCATCATTCTCCAGCGCAGTCTCGACCTGGTCGAACATCACGGTTGCGAACTGCAAGTCGTTTACGCTTGGGACGTCTTCGGCGCGGAGATGATTCGCCATCACATGTCCGATAGTGAATTCGAGGAAACGCTCGAACGCAATCGCGTGGCCCACGAGGAGAGCTACGAACGCGAACTGAGCGAGTTCGGCCTGCATGCTCGCGACATGAACGTGCACATGCTCCGCGGCGAACCCGTGGTCGTCATTCCCGCCTTCTGCCGGGCCCGCGAAATCGATTTGATCGTCTGCGGCACGGTGGCCCGCGGCGGCATCTCCGGCGTGATGATCGGCAACACCGCCAATCGAATCCTCAACCGCATTCCCTGCTCGATCCTGGCGCTGAAACCACAAGCCGGTTGAGCTGCGCTCGAACCGAGCGGGGAGGATGGCGAAGGGTTGAGAGTTGAGGTTTGAGGAGGGTGCAGACAGCCGAGACGGCTGTCCTACTTGGGTGCTGACAGCCGAGACGGCTGTCCTACTGGGACGGCTGTCCTACTGGGAGGTGCCGTCGACGGGCAGGGTCTTGTTCCAGGCGAGCACGGCTTTGCGCAAGCGATTGGTGATCGGCTTGTGCTCGCTGGCCACGTCGTGCTCTTCACCGATGTCGGTGCTGAGATCGAATAGCTGGGCGTTTCGACCGTCGAGATCACACACGAGTTTCCAGTTGCCATCGCGGACAGCCAGGTCAGGCCGAGGATTCTCCGGCGTGCTGGGGCGATCGGGGGGGCGGCGCCAGAAGAGCGGCTTGGCCCTGGAGGCGGTCGACTTGCCCAACAAGGCTGCCAGTACGTTCTCGCCGTCGGGCTGGTAATCCTCCGGCGGCTTGGCACCGCTGAGGGCGAGCAACGATACCATCACGTCGACGCTCGACAGCACGCTCGTATCGTTGATCGATCCCGCCTTCGAGGGCTCGACCAAGCTGGGCCCCCACACGATCAGCGGGCTGCGAATGCCACCCTCCCAAAGTTCTCCCTTTGATCCGCGCAGCGGGCCGGCGCTACCGGCACCCGGCTCGGGACCGTTGTCGCTGGCCAGCACGATCAGCGTGTTGTCGCGCAGCTTGGGGTCGTTGCGGATGCGATCGAAAAGGGCGCCCAGCTGGCCATCCATCGTTTCGAGCACGTTGTAATAGAGCGTGCGCTTCTTGCCGTTGCCGCGTTTGCCCTGCGGTGGGAAGAAGGGGGAGTGCACGTCGTCGGGCCAGAGGTTGATAAACAGCGGTTTACCGGCGTTGGCCGGGTCGTCGATAAAGGCCAGAGCGCGGTTGACGAAATGCTCGGTGACAGTCGAACGGTCGGCCCACTCGATCGGACCGCGGCCGAGTTTGTCGCTGCCCAGAGCGTGACCTTGCGGAGGTTTGCCGTCGTAGGCATCCTTCAGCGGCAGCACGCGCGGACCGAGCCCTTCGAAATTGGTCAGCGAAGCGTCAAAGCCATACTCGGTAATCAGTGGTGCTTCGCCCACATCGCGTTGGCCGCCCATGTGCCATTTGCCAAAGTGCCCCGTGGCGTAGCCGGCTTTGGAAACCATCCGGGCCAGCGTGGGCGCGCTCGGATCGAGCCACTGGGCAACTCCGCGCTGGTCGTTCAGCTGGCGATCGGCCAGATACGACGTGATGCGATGCCGAGCCGGATAATGGCCGGTCGTCAGGGCGGTCCGCGACGGCGAGCAAATCGGACTGTTGACGTAAAAGTTGCGAAAGCGAATGCCCTCGCTGGCCAGGCGGTCGATGTTCTTGGTCTGCACCCGCTTGCCGCCAAAGCACGACAGGTCGGCCCAGCCCATATCGTCGATGAAGACCGTGATAATGTTCGGCGGCTTGCCGGACCGAGGTAGCAACTCGGGCATACCAAAGACCGTCTGCGTGTCGCCTTGGGCCTGCATCCAAGCGGTCAGTTGGCTGCGCAGTTTCTCGAGCACTTCAGCGTGCGCCGGATCGCCGACGAGATTGTGCTGCTCGAGCGGATCGGCCTGAAGATCGTACAGCTCTTCGGCCGGTCGCTGCTGGTAACGCTTGACCTTGTCGGCCGCCTCGGGATGGGTCTTGGCATCCTCGAGCCAGCTGGGCCAGTAGGCCTCGGGGCCGCGGACTTTGGTGACGTGCGAGGTGTAGAGAAACTCGGGATGCAGATTGCGGATCAGTTTATAGCGCGCGGTCCGCACGCTGCGCATGGGAAAGACGTTGAAGTTGCCATCGCCGCTATGGACGGTGTAGATCGCGTCGCGATGCTCCGTCTTCTCGCCGCGAAGAACGGGCATCAGCGAACGCCCGTCCAGCGCCGGATCGGGCGAGCCGCCAGCCGCTTCGACCAGGGTCGGCAGAATATCGACCCACGAAACCATGGCCTGGGTCCGCGACTGCGGTTTAATCTTGCCGGGCCACGCCACGATCAGCGGCGTGCGAATTCCGTCGTCGTACAAATTCCACTTGCCAAAGGGCCACTGGGCGCCATGGTCGCTCGTGTGCAGGAACAACGTGTTCTCGCCCAATCGCTCGCGCGCCAGATCGTAGACCTGTCCCAGCTCGCGGTCCATCGTCTTGACCGCTTCGATGTATTTGGCTCGCTCTTCCCGCGTCTTGCCGTTGTCGACGTGTTTGGAGGGAATGATCACCGACTTGGGAGCGACCGACGATTCCTGGGGCCAGGGCACGTGTGGCCAGTTGGTACCGACGAACAGGCACAGCGGTTTGTCGCTCTGGCGATCCTTTAGCCACTCGAGCGCCTTGGGTATAGCGATGTCCTCGTGGTAGGTGAAGTGTCGCGCCAGATCGAAACCGTATTCGGGAGTCTGAGCGTAATGGCCCACCTTGCCGAAGCTGACGACTTCGTAGCCCAGTTCCTGCAGGTACGCGGGCAACTTTTTGATCGACGCTTGTGGTCGCGCATGGTTGGCTTCGGCGCCGTTGCGCGAGGGCATCAGCCCGGTCAGCAAAGCGGCGCGGCTAGGCGCGCAGCTGGGCGACGCGACGAAGGCCCGCTCGAAGGTCATTCCGGCGGCCGCCAGACGCTCCATGTTCGGCGTCGGGACTTGGCGCTCCGGACCATAGAGCGACGAATCGGCCAGCGAATGATCGTCCGACAAAAAGACGACGATGTTCGGCCGCTCGGCCGCGAAAGCTCGCGGCGCGTCCAAGAGGAGGTGCGTCGCCTGACAAGCGAGCATGGCCAATGCCACCACGCTCCAACAGCTGCGTATGTTGATCACGATAATCTCATTGCGGGTTACAGGTGGGTTTACTGATGTCGTCTACGGGGTGGTCTATTTGGGATTGTACTCGGGTTTGCTCGGGTCGTAATTTGGATTGGGGCTGGGCATTTGAGCCCCCACCTCCGCGCGCCACGCATGCAGCCGCTCTCTCAGCTGAGCAGCCAACTCGGGGCGATCGGCCGCCAGGTCATGGGCTTCGGAAATATCGTCGCGGATGTTGTATAGCTCGACGTGCATGTCGTTGGTGAATTCGATCAACTT
>JBQCJB010000238.1:0-4598 GCA_051953155.1 Aureliella sp.
TCGTTGGTAGCGACGACTTCCAACTTGCCATCGGCGTTTTCCCGGAACAGGGTCAAGTGCGAATCGAGATTGCTGCTCAAGGCTGCGCGCTCGGCGATGATCTCGAGCGAAACTTGCCCGGTCACATTCGCTGGCACCACGAACTTGTACATGTCGACATCGCGGTTGTCCGGTCGGTACATGTACTGACCGTGCACGATATCCTGGTCACCCGGGTAGACCGCATCCAGCGGCGAGCCCGGACCTGTACCGCGCATGACCGTACCGTCGGGGAGCTCCGAATCGTGTCCAAAGCCCAGCATATGTCCGATTTCGTGCAGGGCAGTCTGGAAGAAGGACTGACCCGAAGTCGGCTGGCCCAGGCTATTGTCCCAGACTTGGGCGCCGTCGAGGACCGCCAAACCGTTGAGGTTATTGACCGAAGCAATACCCAGCGTACCGCCGCCGCTGATTCCACCGTTGGGGAACAAATCGCCGACGACAATCGTCATGCCCGACGCTTCGGTCTCGACGAAGTCGATGCCGAGGTAGGCCGAGTAGAACTCGAAGATCTCGCGCACGCGCTGCTTTTGCTCAGGGGTGATCGACGTGAAGACGGGCTGACCAGCCTGATTGATGCCGTAGGAGCGGCGCACGCCTTGGCTGTTTTCGCCGAAGTTGAAATACGCGGTCGTGATTCCCGATGTGGGATCGGCCGCCGAGCCATTGCCGGAATATGGAAGCCGCGCGGTCGCAATGTGCGATTCTTCGTCGTTCGGGATATCGCGGTGACCCGGTTCGAAGTTGCTGCCCGGATAGTCCAGCTGCAAAGGATTCGAAACGGTGACGACCTGGCCGTTAATGGCGATCGAAATCGGATTGCCCGACGAGACCGTTCCGATCGAGGTGTTCGCGGAATTCTTGTCGCCGCCGGCATCGGATGGATTATAGGTCGTGACCACTGGTGGATTGGTAACCGACGTTACCACGTCGTTGGTTCCAACGCGCAGTCGGTACGTTCCAGTACCGGCCAACTGGTCGATGCGCGAGGCGAACGTCAGCGTAGCCCGGTTGGCAGCCGGATCGTAGGTGATCGACGTCGGGATGAATCTCTGGTCGTCGCTCGGTTGCACCGAATCGTTGGTGAAAACCAGCTGATAGAAGTTCGGATCCACGACCGACGGATTAGGAGTTACGCTGCCGGTGGTAACAGTGCTGGGATAGAGATCGTCGTCATTGAAGTACACTTCGATCTGATCCAGGCGAGGTGTCAGCACACCGCCGATGCGATCGACCGGCTGCGGCACAACCGCGACGACTTGTGCGCCGAGCTCCAGTTTGAAATCGACGACATCGCGATCGGTATTGGCCAATCGCGTCTGCAGTCGCAAATTGGCGGCGTTGCGAATAGCCGTTCCCGCGGTCGTGTTTGGCGTGGCCGCAATATCGGTTCCGAGAACTTCCACGCGGTAGAGACCATCCTTGAGCGTGTCGGCAAAACGCAGGATGACAATTCGATTGTTGTCGCCGAACAGCGACTTGACGGTGACATGCTCCGCCTGCTTGGGATCGGTGATGATGATGTCGTCGGCAGTCCCCAGCTGGTCATCGGCGCCCGCTTCGAGAATCCGGATGCCGTTTTGGATCGTCGACGCTGAAATGTCGCTTGAACCGTCGAACCGGAACACCAACTCCGTCGGGGCCTCGGTCAACGTGTTAACGCTGTTGAAGGTAAAGATCTCGCCCGAGTTGGGCGCGACCGACAGCAGTCGCGGACCGCCGGCTTCTCCCTCGGCGACCAGCCCCTCGCCCTCTCCGGCGAGCGCGCTTCCCAGACTGGCATCGGTGGTGTTCACCGAAAACGCCAGGTCGTTGGCCTGACTCCATTGATCGTAGGCCTGGCTAATCAAAGGAAACCAGGGCTGAGATGCGAGGTCACCGCCCGAGCCCCCCAGGGTGCTGGTAAGGTACGCCGCGGCGTCATCGGCAGCCTGCTGGTTGAGGCTGGTCTGAATGTACTCGAGCTGTTGAGCCAGCGGGGTGTGGGTCTGGGTGGCTGTGTAACCGGCCAATCCGCTGTCCAACCCGAGGTCGACAGCCATCAAGGCGCGTTGTTCGAGCGTTTCCAAAAGCGCACGGCGCAATCGATTGCGACGCGCGGCCGTAAGTTGACTCATAGAACGCGCCCTCGAGGAAAGCAGGCTAACCATGCGACTTACCTTTTCGCTTCCAATTACTTGGATGAGATCTTCGGGATGAATTCGAACTAAACGGTACCGCAGAGCTGGGGATCGCTGGTCTGCGTACCATCGTCAATGGTCTTTTTCACAGGTGAGGCAGCCGCCTGGTTTGCGTCAGGCCGCTGCCTCTGGCGAACGATTTTAATCGACTCGAGGTGAACCAGCCCTTGGTCAGAGGGAGAACTCCGATAACAGGTCGGTCAAAGCTTCGTCGGACGCTCGATGTTGCTCCTCCGCCGAACCGCCGCTGGCCCATTGGCCGAGAACCAGTCCCTGCGATTCGCCCTCTCCGGCCAGCTCGTCAAGCACTTCGACTAAGCCGAACTGTTGGGCTTCCAACGGGCCGTAAACTTCGTTCTGCAGCAGCGGGATCGCGCGCACTCCAACCGGTTCGTTGTCCGCCGGTCGTGAAACGCTGTAGGACCAGGCCGCAGCCGCATTGGCAGCGGTGCCGCTGGCTGGCGCGGCGATGACCACGCTGGCCCCTTCACCCTCGCCTTCGCCAGTTCCGCGATGCGTGTTGAGATAGTTGATCACCAACAGCGCATCGACCGGTGAGATGAAGTTGTCACCGTTGACGTCGCGGTATGGCGGCGGCGCGGGCAGTTCAGAGACCGGCTTGTTGCCTGAGGTCAGCGAGTTGAGCAGGTTGATAACCAACAGAGCGTCGATCGCCGAGACGAAGCCGTCCGCGTTGACGTCGGCCGCGTTGATCGGATTCTGATGCGGCGGCGGAATCGGAGCTCCGACATTGATCGTTACCGTCGTCTCAACGCTGTTGAGCTGCCCATCGTTGGCCCGATAGGTAAAGCTGTCCGCTGCTCGAGTCGAACCGGTGTGTTTGTAGGTGAACGTGCCGTTCGGGTTGAGCGTGACGGTTCCGAATTGAGGCTGAACCACGATCACCGCCGTCAGCGGATTACCTTCCAGGTCACTGTCGTTAGCCAAAACACCGTTGTCGCCAGCATTGTTGTTGCTGCCGTTGGCATCGTTGGCCACCAACGTACCGAACTGCGGCACGGTATACGTATCAGCGACCGTCGTCGGGGCATCGTTGACCGCCGTGACGTTCAGCAAGAAGCTGGTCGAGACAGCCAGACCGCTCGAGTCGGTCGCACGCACCGTGATCTGCGAGGACCCCGACTGGTTCGGCACCAGCGTCATCCGCAGCACATTTCCGCTGAGAGTCGGCGTGACCAGCAGCGAGTTGGAATTCGAAACCAGCGACAGCGTCAGTTTGTCCGCTGCTCCATCCGGATCCATGAAGTAAGCCGGGCTGAGCGTCAAATCGATCGGCGCCGCGTCTTCGTTGGCGTTCTGCGTCGGGATCGCCTGCACCAGTCGCGGAGCATCGTTGACCGGACGCACGTTGAGAGTCAGCGTGTCAGTCACCTCTTTGCCAGCCAGGTCGCGTGCTCGCACGACGACGATAGCTTGACCGTTGGCATCGGCCACTAATGGCAGCGTCAGCGTATTGCCGGCGATCGCGGGCGTGACCAGCGTGCTGCTGGTCGGGCTGACGACCGAATAGGTTAGTGTGTCGCCACTGTTGGCCGCGTCCGGGTCGCCGAAGACAGTCGACAAATCGATCGACGACGCAGGACTGTCCTCGTCAACGGTCCGCGTACCCAGCGGATTGACAACGATCGGGTCGTCGTTCGTACCGCTCACTGTCACTGTGACCGTGCCGAGCGAAACCTGGGGATCCGGCGCTCCACCACTGGTGCCGTTATCCTGGATCTCGTAGAAGAACGTATCGGTGCCTGCAAAGTTCGCGGCTGGCGTGTAAGTCACAATGCCGTTGCTGAGAGTGACCGTCCCGCCACCGGTGCTCTGCGGCAGCACGCGAGTCAACTGCAGCGCTTGACCAGCCTCTGAGGCTGGTCCGGGCGAATCGTTCGACAGCAGCGTGCTCACCGCGATCGTGGCCGGTGTGTCCTCGGTCGCCGTCAGCGTGTCGCCCCCGGCAGTCGGCTTGTCGTTCTTGTCGCGCACCGTGACGACGATCGTTCCGGTAGCGCTCAAGGGTGCGGGCACGCCAGCAGAGGTACCGTCATCGGTGATCGTGTAGGTCAGGATATCCGTGCCGCTGAAGTCGGCCGGCGGCGTGTAAACGATCTGTCCGCCGACCAAGGCTACCGAACCGCCTTGTGTGCTCAGCGGCACGACGCCGGTAACGGTCAGGGTTTGTCCGGACTCATTGGCCGGTCCCTTAAGGTCGTTGCCGAGCACTTGGGCACTGGTAAGTGTTAAGACGACATCCTCGTCGATGCTCGCCGTGTCGCCGACGGCCGTCGGCGCCTCGTTCAGTTATCGAACCACCACCGTAAAGGTCGCGAAGTTGTTGTAAACCAAAAAACCGTCGCTGACGCGATAGGG